>NZ_CBIFYV010000021.1:0-29048 GCF_966187215.1 Thermophilibacter sp. | reverse complement strand
CGGCGACGATCTTCTTGGCGGCCTCGATGTCGTTGGCGTTGAGGTCCGGCATCTTGATCTCGGCGATCTTGGTGAGCTGCTCCTGGGAGAGCTCGCCGACCTTGTCACGCTGCGGGACGCCCGAGCCGCCCTTGAGGCCGAGCTCCTTCTTGATGAGCTCAGCGGCGGGCGGGGTCTTGCAGACGAAGTCGAAGGTGCGGTCCTCGTAGACCGTGATCTCGACCGGGATGATGTCGCCGGCTTTGTCCTGCGTGGCGGCGTTGAACGCCTGGCAGAACTGCATGATGTTGACCTGGGCGGCACCGAGGGCGGGGCCGACGGGAGGCGCGGGGTTGGCCTGACCGGCCGGAATCTGGAGCTTGATGAAGTTGGTGACCTTCTTCTTGGGCATGGCGTTCTCCTTGCGGAATGGTGCGTGCGGTACGAGCTATGTTCGCGTCGCGCCCGAGAAGCAATCCTCACCGATACGGGCGGACGAGAGCGTCCCTAGGCGATCGTGGCGACCTGGTCGAGCGTGAGCTCCACGGGGGTCTCGCGACCGAAGATCGTAAGCATGACGCGGAGCTTGCCGGACTCGGGCATGACCTCGGCGACCTGGCCGTCGAAGTCGGCGAGCGGGCCGGAGAGCACGCGCACGGACTGGCCGACCTCGATGGAGGTGGAGGTCCGCTTGGCCACCGGGGCCGTGGTGCCGCGACCCGCGCCCGTGCGGCGCATGATCTTGTCGAACTCGCTGCGGCGCAGCGGGGTGGGCTTGCCGTCGGGGCCGACGAAGCCGGTCACGCCGGGGGTGTTGCGGACGAACGACCAGGTGTCGTCGTTGCCCTCCATGCGGACGAGGACGTAGCTCGGCAGGACCTTGGACTCCTTGGTCTCGCGCTTGCCGCCCTCCTTGATCTCCGTGACCTCCTCGGCCGGGATCTGGATGTCCACGATCTGGTCGGACAGGCCGTAGGTCTCGATGCGGTGCTCGAGGTCGGTCTTGACCTTGTTCTCGTATCCCGAGTAGGTGTGGATGACGTACCAGCGCTTTGCCATGGCTACCCCCTCAGACTCGTGAAGCCCACGAGCGCGGCAACGATGCCGGAGTCAACGAACCAGATGATCACGCCAAAGACGATGAGCATCACGATGATGGCCAGCGAGTAGCTCTTGAGCTCCTCCTTGGAGGGCCAGACCACGCGGCGCATCTCGGAGCGGACGTCACCGAGGTAGTTGGCCAGGCGACGGAAGACGCCGGGCTTCTTGTCGGCCTTCTTCTTGTCGGCGGCCTTCTTCTCGGCCTTGGCGTCGCGCTTCTCGTCCTTGCGCTCGGACTTGGCCGTCTTCTTGTCGGAGGCGGGGGCGGAAGCCAGCTGAGCGGCCTCGACGCGGGCTCGCTCCTCCGCGCGGGCCTTGCGGGCGCTCCTCTTGTTTCTGTCCTTGTTGGCCATCCGTCTCTCCCTAAGAAGACGTCCCTTACATGGAAACCGGCTAACCCCGAGGGGAAAGCCGGTGGTGAAATCTGGCAGGCCAGGAAGGACTCGAACCCTCAACAAACGGTTTTGGAGACCGCCGCTCTACCATTGGAGCTACTGGCCTGTTTGGAAAGCCCACCTGCTAGCGGGTCTCCCGGTGAAGCGTGTGCTTGTGACACCACGGGCAGTACTTCTTCAACTCCATGCGATCGGGGTTGTTGGACTTGTTCTTGTTCGTGGTGTAGTTGCGGCGCTTGCACTCAGTGCACGCGAGGGTAACCAGAGTACGCATTGATCCTCCTGAAAGAACTTCTCGTTGGAGGGAGTTTCCCTCGAACGTGACGCGAATGGATACGCTACCATCCCATCGCCGAACTTGTCAAGCCAAGTGGCGTGCTCACGCGCGCATCACAAAACGCACAGAGCATGAAAAGGGCCCGATCCGAGAAGGACCGGGCCCTGAGCGTCGAATAGGCGAGCGCTACTCGATGATGGTGGAGACGCGGCCGTCGCCGACGGTGTGGCCGCCCTCGCGGATGGCGAACTTGTCGCCCTGCTCCATGGCGATGGAGTGGATGAGCTCAGCGGTGATGGTCACGTGGTCGCCCGGCATGGCCATCTCGACCTTGTTGCCGTTGGAGTCGGTGAGCTCGGAGATGTCACCGGTGATGTCCGTGGTGCGGAAGTAGAACTGCGGACGGTAGCCGGCGAAGAACGGCGTGTGACGGCCGCCCTCCTCCTTGGTGAGGACGTAGATCTCGCCGGTGAACTTGTTGTGCGGGGTGACGGAGCCGGGCTTGCAGATGACCTGGCCGCGCTCGATGTCCTCGCGCTTGATGCCGCGCAGGAGGATGCCGACGTTGTCGCCAGCCTCGCAGAAGTCCATGGTCTTGCGGAACATCTCGATGCCGGTGGCAACGGAGGTCTGCTTCTCACGGATGCCGATGATCTCGACGGGCTCGTTGAGCTTGAGCTCACCGCGCTCGACGCGGCCGGTGGCGACGGTGCCGCGGCCGGAGATGGTCATGACGTCCTCGATGGCCATCAGGAACGGCTTGTCGTTGTCACGCGGCGGCGTGGGGATGTAGGAGTCAACGGTGTGCATGAGCTCGACGACGGAGTCGACCCACTTCTGCTCGCCGTTGAGGGCGCCCAGCGCGGAGCCGCGGATGATCGGCAGGTCGTCACCGGGGAAGTCGTACTCGGTGAGGAGGTCGCGGGTCTCCATCTCGACGAGGTCGATGAGCTCCTCGTCGTCGACCATGTCGCACTTGTTCAGGAACACGACGATGTAGGGCACGCCGACCTGACGGGCGAGCAGGATGTGCTCGCGGGTCTGGGCCATGGGGCCGTCGGTGGCGGCGATGACGAGGATGGCACCGTCCATCTGAGCCGCACCGGAGATCATGTTCTTGATGTAGTCAGCGTGGCCCGGGCAGTCGACGTGGGCGTAGTGGCGCTCCCAGGTCTCGTACTCGATGTGGGCAACGTTGATGGTGATGCCGCGCTGGCGCTCCTCGGGGGCCTTGTCGATGTTCTCGAAGGCGGTGAAGTCGGCCTTGCAGCCCTCCTGCTCGGAGAGGACCTTGGTGATGGCCGCGGTCAGCGTGGTCTTGCCGTGGTCGACGTGACCGATGGTACCGATGTTTACGTGCGGCTTGGAACGATCGAACTTCTCCTTGGCCATGTGCCATCCTCCTTTTGGAACCGACCTTGCGGCCTTCCACGTACTTACGTTCTTATGCCAAGCGGCGCCGTAGCGCCGCTAAGAACTCTGGTACCGGTGACTGGATTCGAACCAGTGACGTCGCGGGTATGAGCCGCGTGCTCTAACCAGCTGAGCTACACCGGCATGGTGCCGAGCGACCGAAAGTGGAATGGAGCCCGCGACCGGATTTGAACCGGTGACCTCTTCGTTACCAACGAAGTGCTCTACCGACTGAGCTACACGGGCAGATGGTGGGGATGCTTGGACTCGAACCAAGGAACCCAGAGGGAGCGGATTTACAGTCCGCCGCAGTTGCCGCTGTGCCACATCCCCATTCCGTTTTCAGCCACCTGCGAGGCGCGTTCTCCCCCGCAAGCGGAAGATAGATTACGTCGAGGGCAAAAACTTGTCAACGTATACCCCGGAGCCGGGCGTCTCCATACTCACAAGCTCCACACATCCGCAGGTAAAACGATGCGTGCGAAGCGGGGCGAGAAGGGCGCGCGCCCGAATGGGCGGCGGGGCCGCGGACGACGCGCGCCCGCGGCCCCGATCGGTGCCTGGAGCCGGCAGAGGGAGTCGAACCCCCAACCCACGGTTTACAAAACCGTTGCTCTGCCATTGAGCCATGCCGGCGGGTCTGTCCATGATAGCGGAGCGGGATGGCGAGCGGTGAGACATTGGGGACAGGTTCATTTGTCTCATCGCGGCAACGAGGCATATGCTCCCCTCGGACTCGGTTGAGATGAGACAAATGAACCTGTCCCCAATGTCTCACCCGCGCAGGATCCGCCAGAGCTTCTCGCGCGCGGCCGGGTCGATGCGGTCCTCGAGGCGCATGTGCTGGGTCTGGCGCTCGGCGTTGGCGCGCTCGTACTCGGCGGTGAGCGCGGTCATGTCGGCCACGAGCACGTCGCTCGAGACGCGCGTGACGGGCACGCCGCCCACCGTGGCGCGGATGGTGTTGTCCGAGGTCACCACCGTCACGGCGCGTGGGCGGCGGCGCTCCTCGCTGACCAGCCGCTCGATCACCGTGTCGGCCGACTCGCCGGCCGGCGAGAAGACCAGGCGCACGCCGGCCTTGGAGAGGTCAGGGCGCTCCGGCGAGACGTTGCCCGCCGCGTCGAAGACGATCACGGCGTCGTAGCGCCCCTTGGCATAGGCGGCCACGTCGGCCACGAGCAGCTCGCGCGCCTGCTCGAAGGGGTCGCCGTCGGCGGTCTGGTCCATGCGGGCGAGATAGCGCGCGCTCTTGTAGATGACGTTGTAGCCGTCGACGACGAGCAGCTCGCGCGCGACCTCAGCGCCCATCGGCGCCGGCCTCCCCCAGCTCCACGCGGCGCAGCCACTCGTAGCAGAGCACGGTCGTGGCCTGGGCGACGTTGAGCGACTCCACGCGCCCGCGCTGCGGCAGGCGACACGAGAAGTCGCACCTCTCGGCCACCAGGCGCGACACGCCCGAGCCCTCCGAGCCCATGACCAGCGCGAGGCGCCCGCCCATCGGAGCGTGCCAGACGTCAGTCTGGGCGTGCTCGGTGGCGGCGCAGGCCCAGAAGCCGGCGGCCTTGAGCTCGTCGAGGGCGCGCGCGAGGTTGGGGACCTGCGCGATGGGCAGGTGCAGGACGGCGCCGGCCGAGGTCTTGTAGGCACCCACGCCCACCGAGGCGGCGCGGGCCTTGGCCACCACGACGCCTGCCGCGCCCACGACCTCGGCCGTGCGGACGATGGCGCCGAAGTTGCCCTGGTCGGTCACGTGGTCGAGCACCACCACGAGGGCGTCGCCGGAGCCGGCCGCGGCGATGACGTCGGAGAGCTCGGCGTAGGCGAACGGGCGGGCGCGCACGACCACGCCCTGGTGGGCGCCGTGGCTCGAGAGCGCGTCCAGGCGGGCGCGCGGGACGCGCTCCACGGGGACGCCGGCCTCGTCAAGGCGCTCCGCGATGCGCTCGAGCGCCTGGTCGCGCTCGCCGGAGCGCTCCTGCACGAGCGCCGAGCGCAGCGGCATGCCGCAGGAGAGCGCCTCCTCCACGGCGCGCCGGCCCTCGATGAGATCGGAGCGGTCGCGCTGCTCGCGGCCGCCGTGCGCGGGGCCGCGCGACCCGTGGGGCTTCTCGCCGCGCGGGAACTTCTCGCCGCGCGGGCCCTTGCCCTTGGGGGCGCCGGAGCGGCCGAGACGACCCGTCTGCGGGCGCGGGCGGGCGCCCCTCCCCTTGCCGCCGCGGACGTCGCGGCCGGGGGTGCGTGACTGGTTCTTGGCCACGGCTACTCCTTGCGGTGCAGGCGGGCGCCGGCCGCGGTGTCCTCGACCACCAGGCCGAGCGCGGCGATGCCGTCGCGGATGGCGTCGGCGACGCCCCAGTTCTTCTCGGCACGGGCCTGCTGGCGCGCGGCGAGCAGGACGTCGGCGGCCTCGGCGGGCGAGGCGCCCTCGTAGCCGGCGTGCTCGCGCGCCAGGTCGACGAGGCCCTCGGGCAGGTCGTCGGCGCCGTCGGAGCGCGAGAGGCTGATGCCCATGACGTCGGCGAGCTCGCAGAGCATGTCGGCGGCGCGCAGGCACACGGCCGTGGAGGTGTCGTCGGCGGCCTCGGCCAGGTAGGTGTTGCAGGCCGTCACCAGGCCGAAGATCGCGGCGAGGCCGCCGGCGGTGTTGAAGTCGTCGTCCATCTGGCGGCAGAACTCGGCGCGAGCCTCGTCGATCTTGGCGCCGAGCGCGCGGTCGGCGTCGTTGAGCTCGCCGTCCTGCGGGGAGCGCTCTGCGGCCCAGCGCAGGTTGCGCGCGCAGGTCTGCAGGCGCTCGAGCGTGCCGGCCACGCCCTCCAGGCGCTCGAACGAGAAGTCCAGCGGCGCGCGGTAGTGGGTCTGCAGCATGAGCAGGCGCACGGCGTCGGCGGGGCACTTGTCGAGCACCTCCTTGAGCGTGTAGAAGTTGCCGAGGCTCTTGGACATCTTCTCGCCGTCCACGCGCAGCATCCCGGTGTGCATCCAGGTGTTGGCGAGCGGGGCGTGCCAGGCGCACATGGCCTGGGCGGTCTCGTTCTCGTGGTGCGGGAAGATGAGGTCGGCGCCGCCGCCGTGGATGTCGATCGGCGTGCCGAGGTAGCGGTGGATCATCGCGCAGCACTCGGTGTGCCAGCCGGGGCGGCCGTCGCCCCACGGGGAGGGCCAGCTCGGCTCGCCGGGCTTGGCCGCCTTCCAGAGGGCGAAGTCAAAGGGGTCGCGCTTCTCGTCGTTGACCTCCACGCGCTCGCCGGCGCGCATCTGGTCGAGGTCGCGGCCCGAGAGGATGCCGTAGCTGGTGTCGGAGCGCACGGAGAAGTAGACGTCGCCGGACGGGACGGCGTAGGCGTTGCCCTGCTCGATGAGCAGCGAGATCATCTCCTGCATGGCCTCAATCTCGTGCGTGGCGCGCGGGCGGATGTCCGGGTCGAGCACGCCGAAGCGGTGCATCTGCTCGATGAAGGCGGCCGAGCACTCCTCGGCGACCTCGGCCGCGGTGCGGCCCTGCTCGTTGGCGCGGTTGATGATCTTGTCGTCCACGTCGGTGAGGTTCTGGGCAAAGGTGACCTGGTAGCCCTTGTACATGAGGTAGCGCCGGATCACGTCAAACGCCAGGAACGTGCGCGCGTTGCCGATGTGGATCTGGTCGTAGACCGTGGGGCCGCAGACGTACATGCGGATCTTGCCGGGCTCGATGGGGACGAGCTCCTCCTTCTTGTGCGTCTGGCTGTTGTAGACGAGCATGGTCGCTCCTTGGCTGTCCGGGTGCGGGTCGTGCGTTGACCCAGTATAGCGCCGGGGCAGCGAGGCGGCGGGGCCGCGCGCGGGCCGGGCTGGTTGCGCGCAGCCGCGGCGAGGAAATTGTCAGGCGAGTCCGTCAGAAGGGGCTGTGCGCCGGTTACGTACACTGTTGTGACTTTGATGCTGAGGGGGACAACGCGCTGAACTGGGGTTTCTCGATTGCTTGGTACCTTATTAATATCGCAACAGTGTACGTAACCGGCGGGGGTGTACGTAACCGGCAGCGCGGGTGGCGAGAAGGGCGGCGTAGGCGAGGAGGGCGAAGGGCGAGGCGAGAAGCCCTACGCGTCATCGCGCTCGAGCAGGCAGACGGCCCAGGCGGCGATGCCCTCCTCGCGGCCCACGAAGCCCAGGCGCTCGGTGGTGGTGGCCTTGACGCCCACCTGCTCCACGTCCACGCCCAGCGCGGCAGCCATCCGCGCGCGCATCTCCTCGCGGTACGGCGCGAGCTTGGGCGCCTGCGCAGCGATCGTGCAGTCCACGTCCGCCACGCGCCAGCCGCGCTCGCGCACGAGCGCCGCCACCTGGCGCATGAGCCCGAGCGAGTCCGCGCCCTCGTAGGCGGGGTCGGTGTCGGGGAAGAGCTTGCCGATGTCGCCGGCGCGCAGCGCGCCGAGCACGGCATCCATCACCGCGTGCGCAACCACGTCGGCGTCGGAGTGACCGGCCAGCCCGCGCTCGCTCGGCACGGTGACGCCGCCCAGCACGAGCGGCCGCCCCTCGGTGAACGCGTGAACGTCAAAGCCGTGTCCGATCCGCAGCATGGCAGCTTCCCTCCTGAGACAATGGGGACAGGTTCATTTGTCTCATTGCGAAGCTTATGAGACAAATGAACCTGTCCCCATTGTCTCACGACAGCAGACGGCGCTCGAGCGTGGCCTCGGCGATCGCGAGGTCCTCGGGTACCGTGACCTTGAGGTTGTCGCGCGTGGACTCGACCACGCACACCCGCCCGCCCACGCGCTCCACCAGAGAGGCGTCGTCGGTCCCCTGGTACTCCTCGTGCTCCGCGGCCTTGTGGGCGGCGAGCAGCACGCGGCGCCGGAAGACCTGCGGCGTCTGCGCGGCCCAGTAGAACGAGCGGTCGGGCGTGGCCACCACCGTGGTGCCCTCCACGAGCTTGAGCGTGTCCACGCAGCGCGTGGCGAGAAGGGCCCCGGCCAGCGTCTCGTCCGCGCGCACCACCGCGATCGCCCGCTCCACGAGCTCGGTCTCCACGAGCGGGCGCGCCGCGTCGTGCACCGCAACGAGGTCCAGGTCGCGCGGGGTGGCGTCAAGGCCCGAGCGCACCGACGCCTGGCGCGTGGCCCCCGAGGGTGCCAGCGTCACGGGCTTGGACAGCGTGAGCCGTCCCAGCACGTCTTGCTCCACCTCGGCCACGCGGTCGGGCGCGCACACCACCACGATGCGGGCCACGGACGGCGCGCGGTCGAGCGCGGCCACCGACCAGCACATGAGCGGCAGCCCCGCCAGGTCCACGAACTGCTTGCCGCGCGGGTCGCCGAAGCGCTCGCCCGAGCCGCCGGCCACTACGATCGCGCAGGTGTCGGCCTCGCCCGCCGGCGCATCCACGCGTTCGGCGCACGCGCAGGGACACGGCTCCGCCGCGCCCTTCTCGCCGGCCGCCCCTCCGCGCACGGCGCCCATCACTCCCCCTTGCCCCACATGCGGTGCAGGCTGTTGGCGAGCACGCCGGGGTTCTTGACGCCGATCTCGCCGAGGCGCGCCGGGTCGTCGTCCACGGCCTCGAGCACCTCCTGGAGCGAGCCGTACTCGTCCACGATCTTGTCGGCCATGCCGTCGCGCACCACCGGCACGCGCGAGAGCGTGCGCAGGCCGAGCGGCGTCATGATGGAGTCCTCGCCGCGGTCGTCGGTGTAGCCGAGCAGCCGCGCCACGGACTTGGCGGAGCGCAGCTGGGTGTTGGCCGTGTCGTGCAGGCGCTTGCGGATGCCCGCGGCGGCCTCCTCCGAGGAGTCCACGGCATAGTCGCGGATCATGAGGGTATAGGCCTCGTCCATCCCGGCAAGGTACTCCTCGCGCTGCATCTTGGTGATCCGCCCCTCCGTGCCGAGCTGCATGATGCACTCGTCGAGCTCCTCGCCGGCGGTCATGAGCACCTCGAAGAGGTACAGGATGTCCGCCACGTCGCCCATGGTGACGCAGTTGTCCAGCTCGAGGCTCGTGAGGCGCAGCAGGCTCCGGTCTATCTGCGAGCGCGTGCTCTGCATGGCCACGGTGAGCTGGTTCACGGTGGCGAGAAGGTCGCTGGCGCTCTTGAGCTCGTAGCCCTTGCCGTCCACGTAGACGTTGACCACCGAGCGCCGCGACGACACCGACACGACCATCGCCCGCGTGAGCAGGCTCATGCGGGCGGCGGTGCGGTGCCGCATGCCCGTCTCGGAGGTGGGCAGCGACGGATCGGGGTTGAGGTGGTAGTTGGCCCGCAGGATCCTGGTGAGGTCGCGGTCAACCACCACGGCGCCGTCCATCTTGCAGAGCTCGAAGAGACGGTTGGCCGTGAACGAGACCTCGAGCTTGAAGCCGTCGTCCCCAGCGGCGAGCACGTTGTCGGTGTCGCCCACGCAGATGAGGGCCCCCAGGTGGCCGGCGATGATCATGTCGAGGGCCTTGCGCAGCGGCGTGCCCGGAGCGGTCTTGCGGATGGCGTCCTTGAAGCGCTCCTCGCGCTCGTCGGCATCCGTCTCGTGATGGGTGACGTCCATGGGGCTCCTTCTCACGCGTGCGGGCTCATCTGAGTATAGCGCCGGGGGGCCGCAGGCTAGGCGCCCGAGGCCGCCAGTCCACCGCCGCTTGCGACCCCGCGCGCGGGCTCGGGCAGCGAGACGGGCTCGCTGGGCCGCATGCTCTCGCGGTGCCGGGGCGCCGGGATCTCGCCGGTGGCGTGCTCGAAGACGAGCGCGCCGTCCCTCTCGTCCACGCGAATGATCTCGCCGCGGTGCCAGAGGCCCTGGAGCAGCTCCTCCGAGAGCGGGTCCTCGATGAGCGACTGGATCGCGCGGCGCAGCGGGCGCGCGCCGTAGACCGGGTCGGCGCCCTGCTTGGCCACGAGGTCGCGCGCGGCGTCCGTGAGCTCGATGGACATGCCCTGGGCGACGAGACGGTCGCGCAGGTCGGCCACCATGAGCTCCACGATGCCGCGCAGCTGCTCGCCCGTGAGCGACTTGAAGACCACGACCTCGTCCACGCGGTTGAGGAACTCGGGGCGGAAGTGTCGCTTGAGCTCGCCCATGACGCGGCTCTCGATCTCCTTGTCCGAGAGGCCCGAGGCGCCCTGGGCCGAGAAGCCCATCGTGGTGGTCTGGGCGATGTCGCGCGCGCCGATGTTGGAGGTCATGATGATGACCGTGTTGGAGAAGTCCACGTGGCGGCCCTGGCCGTCGGTGAGGCGGCCCTCCTCCAGGATCTGGAGCAGGACGTTGAAGACGTCGGGGTGGGCCTTCTCGACCTCGTCGAACAGCACCACCGAGTACGGGCGGCGCCGGACGGCCTTGGTGAGCTCGCCGCCCTCGTCGTAGCCCACGTATCCGGGAGGGGCGCCGACGAGCTTGGAGACGGTGTGCTTCTCCATGAACTCGGACATGTCGAAGGAGATGAGGGCCTCCTCGCTGCCGAAGAGGAACTCGGCGAGCGCCTTGGCGAGCTCGGTCTTGCCCACGCCCGAGGGGCCGAGGAAGATGAACGAGCCGCCGGGGCGGCGCGGGTCCTTGAGGGGGCTGCGGCTGCGGCGGATGGCGCGCGCGACCTTGGTGACGGCCTCGTCCTGGCCGATGACGCGCTGGTGCAGGACGTCCTCGCAGCGCAGGAGCTTGGAGGCCTCGGCCTCGGTGAGGTCGGAGACGGGCACGCCGGTCATCGTGGAGACCACGTCGGCGATGTCGGACTCGTCCACGGCGACCACGTTGGCGGCGAGCTGCTCGCGCCAGGCGGCCTCGAGCTCGTCGCGGCGCGCCACGAGGGACTTCTCCTCGTCGCGCAGGCGGGCCGCCTCCTCGAACTCCTGGGCGTCCGCGGCGGCAGACTTCTCGTCGCGGACGCGGGCGAGGTCGGCGTCCACCTGGGCGATCTCGGGCGGCAGCGCCATCTTGTGGACGCGCGTGCGGGCACCGGCCTCGTCGATGACGTCGATGGCCTTGTCGGGCAGGAAGCGGTCCTGCACGTAGCGGCTCGAGAGCGTCACGGCCGCGCGGATGGCCGCGTCGGTGTAGCGGACGTGGTGGTGCTCCTCGTAGCGGCTCTTGAGGCCCTCGATGATGCGGATGGCGTCCTCCACGGTGGGCTCGCCGATGCTGACGGGCTGGAAGCGGCGCTCGAAGGCCGAGTCCTTCTCCACGTGCTTGCGGAACTCCTCGGCCGTGGTGGCGCCGATGACCTGGATCTCGCCGCGCGAGAGGGGCGGCTTGAGGATGGAGGCGGCGTCGACCGAGCCCTCGGCGGCGCCCGCGCCGATGACGGTGTGGATCTCGTCGATGAACAGGATGTCCTCGTCGGACTCCTCGAGCTCGTTGACCACGCGCTTCATGCGCTCCTCGAACTCGCCGCGGTACTTGGAGCCGGCGAGCAGGCTCGCGAGGTCGAGCGTCCAGACCTGCTTGCCGCGCAGGATGTCGGGCACGTTGCCGCCGGCGATGAGCTGGGCGAGCCCCTCCACGATGGCGGTCTTGCCCACGCCCGGGTCGCCCAGGATCAGCGGGTTGTTCTTCTGGCGGCGCGCCAGGATCTGCATGACGCGCTCGATCTCCCTGTCGCGGCCGATGACGGGGTCGAGCTTGCCCTCGGCGGCGAGCTTGGTGAGGTTGCGGCCGTACTGCTCGAGCACGGAGCCCTCCTCGCCGCCCTGCTGCGACGGGCTGCCGAAGCCCGCCATGCGGACGTCGGCGGTCGCGGGCTGCTGCTGGGACTCGGCGCTCTTGCCGGCCAGCTCGGAGACCGCGTTGCGCACCGCGTCGCCCGAGACGCCCATCTGGCGCAGGGCGTCCATCGCCCGGCCGTTGCCCTCGGACACGATGCCCAAAAGCAGGTGCTCGGTGGCGATGTAGGTCTGCCCGTGCGTCATGGTCTCGCGATAGGCGCCCTCGAGCACGCGCTTGGCGCGGGGCGTGAACGGGATGTGGCCGCCCGGCACGGGCTCGCCGTCGTTGGTGGTGAGCGCGCGCACCGTGGCGAGCGTCTCGTCGTAGGTGACGTCGAGCTTGGCCAGGGCCTGGGCCGCGACGCCCTCGCCCTCCTTGATGAGGGCGAGCAGCAGGTGCTCGGTCCCCACGTACATCTGGCCCAGGTTGCGCGCCTCGTCCTGCGCGAGGCTCATGACCTTGCGGGCCTTGTCGGTGAACTTCTCAAACATATGGGTCTAACCTCCCCCACCGGATGCTCATGGTTATAGTTTGTACCCACCGCGACGTGGGCGCAAACCCGCGGCCGCAAAATAAGCGACGTTGCGTCTCCAATGGACCACGCGAGCGGCGTCGCTCAGAAAACCCCGGAAGTCTGATGGTTCTGCAACAGACTTCCGGGGTTTCATGCGCAGTTGTGCCGACAATCCCCCGACTTCTGGAGTTTCTTGAGCATGGCGGCGCCGGGGCGGCTACTTGCCGAAGGTGTCGCGGTCGGGGGCGATGGCGCGCATGGCCTCGATGGTGCGCGAGAAGAGCTCGTCGAGCTCCCAGCCGAGCAGCTCGGCGCCCTTGCGGATGACGTTGCGGTCGCAGCCGGCCGCGAAGCGCTTGTCCTTGAACTTCTTCTTGAGCGACTTCACCTCGAAGTCCATGACCGACTTGCTCGGGCGCATGATGACGGCCGCGCCGATGAGGCCCGTGAGCTCGTCGACGGCGAAGAGCGCCCTCTCCATCTGGAGCTCGGGGGCCGGGAGGTCGGGGTTGTTGTCGGAGTTGTGCGACTGGACGGCGCGGATGAGCTCGTCGCTCGCGCCGGCCGCGCGGAGCCACTCGGCCGCGTAGACGGTGTGGTTGACCGGGTCGTCGGCGTGCTCCTCCCAGTCGAGGTCGTGCAGGATGCCCACGATCTCCCAGAAGTCGGCGTTGTCGGGGTCCATCTGCAGCGCGAACTGGCGCAGCACGCCGCCCACCGTGCGGCCGTGCTCCAGGTGGAACTCGTCCCTGTTGTGCTCGGCGAGAAGCGCGAGCGCCTCGTCGCGCGTGAGTCCCGCCTCGAGGCGCGCCGGGGTCTCCTCGGCCGCGGCGACCCGCTCGGAGTCGGCGGCGATGTCGTCCACCGACGCCGCGGCGTTGTCGGTCACGACGCCCGCCACCTGCGCCTGGATGTCGGCGCGGGTGATGGTCTCGGGCTTCATAGCCGGGAAGAGCAGCACGTCGCGGATGGAGGGCTGGTCGCAGAAGAGCATCACCATGCGGTCGATGCCGTAGCCGATTCCGCCCGCCGGCGGCATGCCGTACTCGAGCGCGCGCACGTAGTCGTAGTCGTAGCCCATGGCCTCGTCGTCGCCCAAGCCCTTGGCCGCCACCTGCTCGGCGAAGCGTCCCGCCTGGTCAACGGGGTCGTTGAGCTCCGAGAACGCGTTGGCGTACTCGTGCCCGGCGATGACCAGCTCGAAGCGGTCGGTGAGGCGCGGGTCCTCGGCCTTGCGCTTGGAGAGGGGGCTCACCTCCTCGGGGTAGTCGCACACGAACGTGGGGTTGACGATGGTCTTCTCGCCCAGCTCGTCATAGAGCTCGAAGAGCAGCTTGCCGGCACCCCAGCTCGGCTGGACCTCGATGCTGTGGGCCTCGCAGAGCTCGCGCAGGTGCTCGACGGGCGTGTCCATGTCAACGTGCTCGCCCACGCACTCCGAGGCCACCTCGGACAGCGGGCGGCTCACCCACTCGCCGGACATGTCGATCTCTTGGCCCTGGTAGGTGATGACCTCGTGGCCTTCCTCGCAGCCGCAGACCTCGCGCGCGATGGTCTTGAACAGGCCCTCCGTGAGGCGCTTCATGCCCTCGAGGTCGGAGTAGGCGCAGTAGGCCTCCATCGAGGTGAACTCGGGGTTGTGCGTGAGGTCCATGCCCTCGTTGCGGAAGTTGCGGCCGATCTCGAAGACGCGCTCGAGCCCGCCCACGATGAGGCGCTTGAGCGGCAGCTCAGTGGCGATGCGCAGGTAGAAGTCGCGGTCGAGCGCGTTGAAGTGCGTCACGAACGGCTTGGCGTTGGCGCCGCCGAGGATGGCGTGCATCATCGGCGTCTCGACCTCCATGTAGCCGTCGGCCTCCATGTAGCGGCGGATCAGGCTGACGATACGGCTGCGCTTGCGGAAGACGTCGCGGACCTCGGGGTTCATGATGAGGTCGACGTAGCGCTGGCGGTAGCGGACCTCGCGGTCGGTGAGGCCGTGGAACTTCTCGGGCAGCGGGCGCAGCGCCTTGGAGAGCATCGTGAGCTCGGTGGGCGAGACGGACAGCTGGCCGCGGCGCGTGCGCAGCACCGCTCCCGTGGCGCCCACGATGTCGCCGAGGTCGAGGTTGGCGAGAAGCGCCCAGCCCTCGTCGCCGAGCACGTCGCGGCGGCAGAACAGCTGGATCTGGCCGCTCACGTCCTCCACCACGACGAACGCGGCCTTGCCCTGGCGGCGCAGCGCGCGCACGCGTCCCGCGACGCTCACCACGTCCTCGGTGTCGGCGCCCGCCTCCAGCTCGGCGTAGCGCTCCTCGAGCTCGGACGCGTGGGCCGTGACCTCGGACGTGATGGGATACGGGTTCACGCCCGCGTCGATGAGGGCCTGGCGGCGGGCCCGGCGCATCGCGCGCTCGTCGGTGGTGGGTGCGGCCTGGGGGGCGGCCGCGGCGGCGTTGTCTGCCATGATCTCTCCTGTCATTCCACAAGTGCGCCCCGTACCTGCGCTGGCAGACACGGGGCGCCTTCTCTCGCTGTTGCGCGCAGAACCTAGCGGGTGATGGCCGTGATGGTGTATTTGCGCGCCTTGCCGGACGGGGCCACGACCTCGACCACGTCGCCCTTCTCGTGACCCATGAGGGCGCTGCCCACCGGGGACTCGTTGGAGATCTTGTGCTCGAGCGAGTTGGTCTCGGTGGTGCCCACGATGGTGAAGGTGGACGTCTTGCCCTTCTCGTCCTTGAGCTCGACGGTGGCGCCGATGGAGACGGTCAGCGAGTGGCCGGCCTCCACGGTGACGGCCGTGGCCAGGATCTGGCGGATCTCGTTGATGCGCGACTCGTTCTGGGACTGCTCCTCCTTGGCGGCGTCGTACTCCGAGTTCTCGGAGAGGTCGCCGAAGCTGCGGGCCTCCTTGATGCGCTCGACGATCTCGTCGTGCTTCTCGCCCTCGCGGAACGCCAGCTCGTCGATGAGCCTCTGGCGGCCCTCAGGGGTGAGCTCGTACCTCTTGGTCTCTGCCATGTTGTGTGCCTCCTGCCCGAAGTGCCGCTAGTTGAGCTTGTTGCCGCACTTGGAGCAGAAGTCCGCGTCGGCCGCGTTCTTGGCGCCGCACTTGGAGCAGAAGACCGCGTCATCGGCGGCCTCGGCGGGGGCGTCGGCGTCGTCCTCGTCCTCGATGACGTCAACGGCGTCGTGGGACTCGATCGGGGAGTCGGAGGCGTCCTCGGAGCCCTCCTCCATGCCCTCGCGGACGTTCTTGACGGTCTTGCCGAGAGCCTTGCCGATCTTGGGCAGGTTCTTGGGCCCAAAGATCACCAAGATGACGACGAGGATGATCAGCAGCTCAGGGATGCCGAGACCAAGAATCATGGTGAAGTGTCCTTCCGATGCGATATCAGAGCGGGCCAACTGGCCCATTACAGCATCAGCTAGTATAGCCGACGACGCGCGCTTCTCACAATCTCTAAAACGGGACCGTGGGGGCGCCCCGCCTGGCCCACGTCCTCCGGGAGGCCCCGTGAGAGAGCTTCTAATCTTCCTTGCCGTGCTCACCGTGATCTGCACGGCGTTTCTCGCCGCCATGCCGTGGCTCCTGCGCAAGCGCAACGTGGAGATGCGCCGCACGCGCTTTGGCATAACGCTCGTCTTTGACGCCGCCAACGAGGACGGCACCCCCGTGCGCCTGCTCAACGTCAACGGCACGTTCCAGAGCGGCTGCTACGTGCCCGAGGGCCTGCGCTTCGAGCTGGCCTGCGAGTACCACCGCGTGATGGCCGGCGTGATCGAGCGGCTGGCGGCAGCGCGCGGGGCCACGCGCGAGCGACCGCTGCGCGTGATGGTGATGGGCGGGGGCGGCTACTCGCTGCCCAAGTACCTGGCGGCCTTCGTGCCGGCCGCGCGCACGGACGTGGTGGAGATCGACCCGGCCATCACGAGCCTGGCGCGCGAGCGCTTCTTCCTTGACGAGTGTCTGGAGAGGACGAGCGCCGAGAGGGACGGGCGGCTGCGGCTGGTCAACGGCGACGCCTGGGAGGAGCTGCGCGGGGCCGCGGAGCCCTACGACGTCATCGTCAACGACGCCTTCTCGGGCAACCGACCGCTGGGGCCGCTCACCGGCGAGGAGGGCGCCCGCACCGTGCGGGAGCACCTGGCCGACGGGGGCGTCTACCTCGCCAACGTGCGCTGCGCCTGCGAGGGGCGTCGCGCCCGCCCGCTGCATGGGGTCGAGGACGCCTTCGGGCGCGAGTTCGCGCACGTGGGCTACGTCCCCGAGTGGCCCGACGAGCCCACCAAGCCCGGCAACAACGTGCTGGTGGCCACCGACGCCGAGGGCGTGGGGCCCGCGGGGCTGCGGTAGCGCCGCGGGGCGGCGCCGGGGCGAGACCCGTTTCCGGCTAGGCGCGCGGGAACGCGTCCGGGGCCTGGTGCTGCGCCCGCATCGCCGCGGCGGAGAGCTGGTTGACCTCCTCGATGCCCCGGTGCAAAAGCACCGCGATCGCCATCCAGATCACCACGATGAGCAGCACGTACTTGAGGGTGATCCCGTTCCAGATCTCGACGTCGTCCAGAAGCGGCACCGGGATGGTGTCCCACAGGGCGTGCAGAAGGATCGAGATCGCCAGGAAGACGAGGAACGGCCGCGACATCAGGTGGCCGAAGCTGAAGCCCGTGCCGTGGTCGGCCAGGGCCAGGGCGCCGCCCTCGGCCGCCGCCCACACCACGTGGCCGCCGATGGCGAGGATGCCGCGCAGCAGCGTGACGTTCATCATGCTGTCGAGCATGTAGTCCCACGTGAAGCCGATGCCGCCGAGAAACCCCTGGTTGAAGATGTAGCCCGCGGTCTCGAAGGCGGCGAACCCCGCCCCCACCGCCGCGCCCACCAGAAGGCCGGTGAGCACGTAGTTGCGCTCGCCGATCCGCTTGACGAAGACCACGATCGCAGCCACCTTGGCGAGCTCCTCGATGATTCCCGTGAGCAGCGCGGGGCCGAAGTCGCCCACGCCGCTGCCGGGCAGCAGCGCGTCGAGCGGGTAGATGCACAGGAGCGACAGCACGCCGCCCACGAAGAAGATCTCCACGACGCGCGCGAAGCCCAGGTTGCGCGGCACGTTGGTCTCGAAGAAGAACACCGTCACCGAGAAGGGCACCAGCAGCGCCCCCACGAACATCAGGCCGGGGAGCCCGTTGGGGTTCTGGAAGAAGCTCGAGAAGACCCACAGCCCGATGAAGGTGATGAGCAGCACGAGGAACACGCGCGAGTAGATCCACGGGTGGGGCCAGGCGCGCGAGACGCGGGAGATCGGGGGCGTGGTGGTGGGGCCGCCCACCGAGAAGAGCACGTCGGCCTCGCCCGGGGAGTGCCGCCTGAAGACGGAGTCAAAGAAGTTGCCGAAGCGCAGCTCCACGCGGTCGGTTCCGCCTGCCATCTCGTTGATCTTGCCGGCGGCCCACCCGACGGCGCCGCCGGACGTCGGTCGCGACGCGCCCTGCGGGGCACCGGGCGCGGTCGCGGCCACGGTGCGCGAGCCGCAGCGCGGGCAGAACGCAGAGCCGTCGGGAATCCGGGCGCCGCAGTTGCCGCAGAACATGGTCCGCCTCCCTACACGCGCAGCGTGGCGGCCTGCTGGGAGTAGTCCACCACGCCGTCGCTGCCGTACTCGACGTAGCCGACGCTCGTGCCGTCGGACGCGTAGAAGTCCAGGTACCAGGTCACGCCCGACACGTCGGCCGCCGTCTCGAGCTGCTCGCAGACGGACGCCATCTGGTCCACGAGGCTCTCGTCCAGGAAGGTGTCCAGCATGCGCCGGGTCACCGCGTCGCCGCTCGAGGGCACGTTCATCGTCATCGAGAGCACGAGCGTGTTGCCCTCGATCGAGGCGTCCGCGTCGAGGAGCGCGTCACCGGCCGTGGATGAGAGCGTCTCGACCATCATGTCGCACATGGCGTCGTACTGGCCCGCGTCGCGCAGGAAGCCCTCGAGCGTGTCGCCGACGGAGGGGACGAGAACGTCGGAATCGGGGTCGTCGACGGACGGCGCGTCCGGGTCGGCGGGCTGGGTCTGCGCCGGCTGCTGGGCCGCGTCCTGCGCGCCCGTGGCCCGCGGGACCACGAACTGCCACACGATGAACGCGACGGCCGCCAGCAGAAGGACGGCCAGGACCACGATGGCCACGGTCTTGCCGCGGCCGCCGCGGGGCTTCTCCTCGACCACGGCGAGCTGCTGGTCGGACGGCGCGGGCTCCGGGGCCGGCGCGGCGGCGCCGAGCGTGAAGCCGCAGCTCGTGCAGAACTTCGAGCCATCAGGGACCTGGGCACCACAGTTGGGACAGAACATGGCGACCTCCTCGCAGCGGCACCGCGGACGGGGACGCCCCCATCATAGCCCCAGCGAGGCCCGTCGGAGGCGGGCGGGCCAACGATGTGCCCCCCGCCGCGCGTTCCCGCGCGCTTCTCGCCACGCGATCCCGCGCGCTTCTCGCCGCGCGCTTCTCGCCGCGCGCTTCTCGCCGGCCAACAACCCGCAAAAAATGATTTCATAATCATATAATCGCAGGATTAAGGTTTATGAATGTCAGATTTTGCGGGTTATTTGAGACGCGCGCCCATCGCCAGGAGCGAGAAGAGCCGGTCGGCGGCGAGCGCGTAGAGCTCCTCGGCCCGGCCCAGGGCCTCCTCGAGCGGCATGGCGTCGATGGCCGTGGGCACGATCGCGCCCACCCCCGGGAGCCCGGCCGCGTCCGCGCTCATGCCGCCCACCACGGCCACGCACGGCACGCCGGCCGCCGCGCAGGCCTCGCCCACGCCGGCGACCACCTTGCCGCGCGCCGTCTGCGCGTCGGCGTGGCCCTCGCCCGTGACGCAGAGGTCCGCGTCCGCGAGCAGCGCGTCGAACCCCACGAGCTCGAGCACGCGCCTGATCCCGCTCTGGGACCGCGCGCCGAGAAACGCCAGGCAGCCGGCACCGAGCCCGCCGGCCGCACCGGCGCCGGGGACGTCGAGGTCCCGCCCGAACGCGCCCTCCAGCACGCACGTGTAGCGCGCCATGCCGGCGTCCAGCTCCTTGACCATCGCGGGCGTGGCGCCCTTCTGCGGCCCGAACACCGCGCTCGCGCCCTCGGGCCCGGTGAGCGGGTTGTCCACATCGCACATGATCGAGAAGGACGCGTCGGCCACGCGCGCGTCCAGCCCCGCGAGGTCGAGCGTCTCGACGCGCTCCAGGTCGGCACCGCGCCCGGCGAGCTCGCGGCCGTCCGCGTCGAGCGCGCGGACGCCGAGAGCCCGCGCCATGCCGAGGCCTCCGTCGTTGGTGGCGCTGCCGCCCAGGGCCACGGTCACGTCGCGCGCGCCGCGCCCCAGCGCGTCGAGGATCAGCTCGCCGGTGCCGTAGGTGCTCGTGAGCAGCGGGTTCCTCTCGTCGGGCGCGAGCAGGGGCAGGCCGGAGGCCGCCGCCGTCTCTATGACGGCACGGCCGCCGGGCAGCATCCCGTAGGCGGCCTCGACGGGCCGGCCGAGCGGGTCGGCCACCGTCGTGCTGACCCGCTCGCCGCCGCAGGCCTCCACGAGCGCGTCAACCGTGCCCTCGCCGCCGTCGGCCATCGGCACGACGGCGCACGAGCAGCCGGGGAAGTGCCGCCGGGCGGCGCGCCCGAGCAGTCGGGCCGCGTCCGCCGACGACAGCGTCCCCTTGAGCGAGTCGGACGCGAGCAGGAAGCGCGGCGCGGGGCCCATCACGACCAGCTCCCCTCCAGCTCGAACGTGGCCACGCCGAGCGGCGCCACCGTCACTCCCGACGCGTCGGCCGCCTCCTCGGCGAGCGTCAGCCGCGCGACCGGCCGCGCGCCCCCGAACGCGGCGTCCTGTGCCGCGTCCGACTCGTTGTAGAAGCGCGCCAGCACGGCGTCCCGCTCCTCGGCGAGCTTCACCGACGTGGGCACGAGCGTCTCGTTGCTCTGGCTGAACAGCGAGAAGCGCGCGGGGACCGGGTGGGTCGGGGCGCTCAGGCGGATGGGCGCGTAGTCGAAGCGCTGGTAGGCGTCCACGGGGGTGAGCCAGCGCGCCGCGAGCGCGCCCAGGCGCGCGTCCTCAACCGGGCGCGGGACGCACGCGAGCGCGAGCGAGAGGTCCAGGCGACCGTGGCACTGGGCGTCGGGCGTGGGCACCGAGATGCCGGAGGGACGGCCGGGGCGCCGCACCAGGTCGGACTTGCCGAGCGTCCCCACGCAGGCGAGCAGCGTGATGGCGAGCGTGTCGTGCCCCTCGCCCACCGCCTCGTACTCGCGCGTGCTGTCGGTGAGGATTGCCACGGTGCGGGCGTCGTCGGAGAGGGCGACGTAGCTCAGGAACGGGAAGACGGCGTCCGGGCGCTCCTGCCAGCCCTCGCGCTCCCAGACCTCGAGCGCCGGGTCCACCACGGGACGCGCGATCTGGCCGAACTGGTTGTCGGCATAGGAGACCCGCGAGACGATGCCGCTCGGCACGAGCAGCCGCGCGCGGAAGTCGTCGGCGTGGTTGTCCAGCGCCACGCGCACCGAGACGACCTCGGAGGAGCGGTCGAACTCGAGCTCGAGGCACACGCCCAGGCGAGCCGAGCGCGGCACCGAGGCGTCCGCCCAGCCCTCGAGGCGCTCGGGGAGCATCAGGTCGTAGGAGACGCGCACGAGCACCGAGTGCTCGCGCTCGGTGACCTCGGGCTCGCAGCGGACGACGTCGGACGAGAGGAGCATCTCTCCCCCGCGCAACTCGGAGAAGTCGTACTCGTCGCCGTCGTTGCCCTCGCAGGCGACGGCGAAGGCGCCGCGCAGCTCGGAGCCGTCCGCGAGCACCGTGAGGTCGCACGTGCCGTCGGCGTTGACGCGCACGTGATAGCACGCGGTGTCGAACTCCGTGGCCCCCCCGCGGACGACCGGCGCCTCCGGCCGCGCGCCGTCGACCTCGCGCACGCCGAGCACCTCGTAGCCCACCGTCGGCACGTCGCGACGCAGCTGGACGGTGGTGCAGAGGAAGGGGTCATAGTGGCCGGCCGCCACGATCTGGCGGTCCACCAGGCCCGGGTCCACCTCGCGCGTGCCGATCACGTCGTAGGGGACCGCGCGCCCCTCGGCGTCCACCAGCTCGAAGCGCTCGCCTTTGGTGAGGACCTCGGCCGTGACCAGGCGCTCACCGGGGACGCAGCTCATGTTGAACAGGCCGAGCCGCCCCTCCGAGGGCAGGTCCGCGGCCTCGGTGAGGTAGCGCTCGTGGTAGTGGGCGAGCAGGCGGGCGCGCTCGGTCGCCTCGCTGAAGCGGCTCTTGATCTGCGCGTTGACCTCGTCGGAGCAGCAGCCGCCGATGGAGTCGTGCGCGTGGTTGACCAGCAGGAGCTCCCACGCCTGCCGCGGGAGGCTGCGCGGGCAGTCCACGCCCACCGCGTGGGCGACGGCCAGCAGGGGCTCCACGCGACGGGCGAGGAGGTTCTCGGCGTGCGCGTTGGCGGCCTTGTTGTCCATGCGGACGCTCGTGATCGTGCGGTGCACGCGCTCGCGCTTGCCGTCGAACAGCTCCGCGCGCACGACGGGCAGCGGGTGGTCGCGGTCGTAGGCCTCGATCGCGTCGAGGGCGTCGTCGTAGCTTCCGAGGCTGAACTCTCGGTCGGGGAAGGCGGCGCGCAGCCCCTCGAGGACCTTCTCGATGTCGGTCTGGATGGGCATCTGGTCGTGGCCGTTGGGCAGGATGGCAACGGGCGTGGGCGCGAGCTCGTCCATCAACGAGAAGAGCTTGCCCAGGCGGGCGCGCAGGGCCTCCGGCTCCCGCGGGAGGTACTTGGCCGTCGCGTAGCCGAGCGGGAGCTGGGCCACCAGCGAGCGCGAGCCGTCCGGGGCCTCCCACCAGAACTGGTTGGCGTCGGTGCCCGAGAACTGCGACTGCCCGCGCCAGAAGACGGAGCGGCCTATGCCGAACTCGTTCAGGATCTGCGGGGCGCGGGCGCTCTGCCCAAAGGAGTCGGGCACGTAGCCCACGCGCATCACGCCGCCGAGCTCGCGGGCCGACGCAGTGCCGTAGAGCAGGTTGCGCACGATGGACTCGGCGCCCACCACCATCTCGTCGGTCTGGGTGTACCAGGGACCCACGTGGAGCCGGCCCGCGCGCACGAGGCGCTCGACGCGCTCGCGGGAGCCGGAGACGGTCCGGAGGTACTCCTCCACCACGGCCATCTGGCCGTCGAGCACATAGGAGGGGTAGTCGGGGTCGGCCTCCAGGTGGTCGAGCACCTCCCCGAAGTCGCGGACGGCGAGGACCTGCGACTCCTCGCAGGTGAAGTACCACTCGCGGTCCCAGTGGACGTGGGGAACGACGAAGACCTTGGTCACTTTCATGGGAGCTCCTGAGACTGTGTGCGTCTGTGTCGATGGTAGCGGAGGGCCCGCCGGTTCGCCCGGCGGGCCCTGCGAGCGTGACGTGCGCTAGGCGGACTGCTTGGCGAGCTGTCGCTTGCGGGTGATGATGAGCAGCGCCGTGGAGATCGCGGCGCCCAGCACGGCGGCGCCGAACCAGATGAGGCCGTTGCCGATGGCGCCGAACGGGCCGGAGAGCGCGATCAGCGAGAAGATGCCGGCGCCGGGCACGGACAGGCCAACGTTGCAGAAGCCGACGATGCCGCCGCAGACGATGGAGCCGGCGATGAAGGAGCCGAGCACCGGGACGGGGTTGCGCATCGCGAAGGGGATGGCGCCCTCGGTGATGCCCGCGAGGCCGAGCAGCCAGGTCTGGTCGCCGATCTGGCGCTCCTCCTCGGTGAAGAGGTCCTTGCGGAGCATGCACGCGGCGGTGCAGGAGAAGGCCGAGACCATCTTGACGGAGGCGAACAGGGCGTACGGGACGAGGTTGCCGTTGGCCATGGCGCCCACGCAGAAGGCGTAGGCCGCCTTGTTGACGGGGCCGCCGAGGTCGAACGAGGTCATCGCCCCGATGACGGCGCCGAGCAGGATGGCGTTGGTGCCCGAGAGACCGTTCAGGAAGTCGATGAGGGCCTGGTTGACGAAGGCCACGGGAGGGCCGGCCACGAAGAGCATGAGGGCGCCGGTGATGGCGGAACCCACGACCGGGTAGACCCAGAACTGCACGAACGTGCGAGCCGGGCCGGAGGCGTTGATGTGCCGCTTCATCCAGCGCATGAGGAAGCCGGAGATCAGGCCGGCGAGCATGCCGCCGAGGAAGCCGGAGTTGATGGCGTTGGCCGCCAGGCCGCCGATGAAGCCGGGGCCGAGGCCGGGCTTGTCGGCCAGCGAGTAGGCCATGAAGGCCGAGAGGATCGGCACCATCAGCGTGCCGAGGGCGCCCGAGCCGAGGCTCTTGAACATCGAGAGCCAGCTCGTGGTGTCGGCCGCGAGGTCCTGCAGGCCAAAGAGCTGCGTGGCGATCGTGCAGATCGCGGAGATCATGCCGCCGGCGATGATGACCGGGATGATGTAGGAGATACCGGTGAGGACCGAGTCCTTGACCAGGGTGCCGAAGCCGGGCTCGCCCGCGTCGGAGCCGGCGACCTTCTCGGCGGCTCCCTGGGCGGCGGCGGGGGCGTCCACGGCGCGGGCCTTGGACAGGGCCTGCGCGACGAGCCCGTCCGGGTCCTTGATGGCCGCGGCGGCGGAGGCGTCCACGGTCGGGACGCCGGCGAAGCGGTCGGCCTCCTTGATGGCCACGTCGTGCGCGTAGATGACGGCCTGCGCGCGAGCCACCTCGTCCTCGGTGATGCGGTTCTCCACGCCGACGGTGCCCTGGGTCTCGACCTTGATCTCGGCCCCGGCCCCCTCGGCCGCCTTCTTCAGCGCCTCGGCGGCCATGTACGTGTGGGCGATGCCCGCGGTACACGCCGTGACGGCGAGAAGGAACGGCTTGCTGGCAGCAACCATGCGATTCTCCTCTCCTCGGTTGCGTGCGTTCGATGCATCCCTTGTACGCCGCGAGCGGACGCCGCGGTGGGATTTTGTCACAGGTGCCCGCCGCTCGCGGAATCGCGCGCGGAACCGTGTATATATGCACGGTCGAGCGGTTATCCTGTGCTTCACGGTCGAACGGCTGCCAGGAGGTGCCATGGGACGGGCCAGCTTCTCGGAGCGCGTGCTCCTCAATCGGGAGCGCTTCACGGAGTTCGAGGAGACCTTCTCGCTCTACGTACTCGCCAACCCGGCGGAGGCGGCCGGCAGGACGGTCTCGGACCTGGCCTCGTCGTTCCACATCTCGCCCAACGCCATCATGCGCTTCTCCCGCAAGCTCGGCTACGAGGGGTTCTCGGACATGCGCCTCTCGCTGGGGCACGAGGTCGAGGACGCGAGGCGGCGCGCGGGCGGCGAGGCGGGCGGCGTCCCCGACACCGTCGAGCTCGTGCGGCGCACGCTCGAGCTGTGCCGCAAGCCCGACGTGGAGCGGCGCGCGGCGCGGCTCATGGCCCAGGCGCGCCAGATCGTCATCTTCGCCGTGGGCGAGACCGCCTATCCCGTCCACGCCTTCGCGCGGCGCATCGCCGAGTTCGACAGCAAGTCGCAGTTCGTGACCTACGAGAACCAGGTGCGGCGCGAGATGGAGCGCACGGGGCGCGGGACGCTGCTCCTGCTGGTGAGCCTGTCGGGCGAGACCGCGCAGGTGGTGAGCCTCGCGCGGTACGCGGCCGAGCACGGGGTGGACATCGTCTCGCTCACGGACCTGCACCCGTGCGAGCTGGCGCAGTACGCGCGCCTGGCGCTCTACTGCTGCTCGCCCCAGCGCAGCGTGGACGGCATCAACCTGACCGACCTGACGCCGCTCGTGGCGGCGCTCACCTCGCTCGAGGACGCCTACCTGCGCGAGCTCGGCATCGAGGGGTAGCCGCGGCAGCGCGTGCCCCTCGCCGCGCATCTCACGCGCGCTTCTCGCCGTGTGCTTCTCGCTGCCCAACAACCCGCAAAAAATGATTTCATAATCATATAATTGCAGGATTAAGGTTTGTGAATGTCAGATTTTGCGGGTTATTCGTCGGCGAGAGGGGCGCCAGGGTCGGCGAGAGGGGCGCAGGGGTCGGCGAGAGGGACATCGGGACCGGCGGGGGCGCCGGGGTCGACGGGAACGTCGGAATCGGGGTCGTCGGCCGCGTCGATGCCGAGGACGCGATCGGCCTCCTCGAGGCTGTCGAGCTCGGTGAGCCCGCGCAGCCGCCGCTCCATCGCGCGCGAGCGCCGACCGGCCAGCTGGTCGATCGTCTTGCTCACGGTCCCGAGCTGCTTCTGCGCCTTTGCCAGCATCCCCTGGTAGGTGGCGAACTCGGTCTTCACCGCGGCGAGCACCTGCTGGATCTCGTCCGCGCGGCGCTGGATGGCCACGGTCTGGAAGCCCATCTGCAGGCTGTTGAGCAGCGCCGCCATGGTGCTCGGCCCCGCCACGCTGACGCGCCAGTCGCGCTGCAGGCGCTCGAGCAGCCCGGGCCGCCCCACGACCTCAGCGTAGAGGCCCTCGAACGGCAGGAAGAGGATGCCGAAGCTCGTGGTCTCGGGCGGCGCCACGTACTTCTCGTGGATGTCCTTGGCCTCCAGTCGCAGGCGCTCCTCGAGCTGGCGCCACGCGCGCTCGACGGCCTCCGCGTCGCCGGCCTCCTCCGCCGCGCGCAGGTGCTCGTAGGCGTCGCCGGGAAACTTGGCGTCGATGGGCAGCCACGTGGTCTCTCCGGACTCGCCGGGGAGCCTGACGGCAAACTCCACGCGCCGGCCGCTCCCGGCCACGGTCTCGACGTTCTCCTCGTACTGCCCGGGCGCCAGGATCTCCTTGAGAATGGCGCCGAGCTGGATCTCGCCCATGATGCCGCGCGTCTTGACGTTGGAGAGCACCCGCTTGAGGCCGCCCACGTCCTGCGCGAGGCCCTTCATCTCGCCGAGACCGCGGTCGACCTGGGCCAGCCGCTCGTTGACCAGCGAGAAGGACTGGCTGATGCGCTCGTTGAGGGTGCGCTGGAGCTTCTCGTCCACCGTGGCGCGCATGCGCTCGAGCTGGGCCGTGTTGTCCTCCTGGAGGGCCTTGAGCTGCACGTCGAGCGTGGTGCGGATCTCCTGGAGGCGGCGGTCGGCCTGGGCCAGCTGCTCGGAGACGGCGCGCTGCTGGTCGGCCACCGCGCGCTGCTGGTTGGCGAGCGACGCCTGCTGGGCCCCGAGCTGCCGGGCGAGCCGGTCGTCCACCACGTCGCGCACCTCGGCGAGGCGATCGTCCACGAGCGAGCGGGTCCGGCCGAGCTCGACCAGCACGACCACGAGCGCGGCCACCGCGACCAGCGCCGCGACGATGGCGAGCAGTTCCATGGGGCTCCTTTCGTTGCGTTCGATCAGGATAGCGCAGGGACCGGACGACGGGCGCGCGGGCCGAGCGTGGCGGGGACGGCGCCGCTATACTGGCGCGGGAGGAGGCACGATGATCAAGCTCTTTGCGAGCGACCTCGACGGCACGCTCTACAACGCCCTGCACGAGACCGACGGCGCGATTCTACGCCGGCTGCGGCGGGTGCTCGCGGCGGGCCGGCACGTGGCGCTGGCCACCGGCCGCTGGGCGAGAAGCGCCGCGGAGCTGGGGTTCGGCGACCTGCCGCTCGAGCTGGTCTGCGGCAACGGGGCCTTCGTCTACGGCGCGAGCGGCGAGCTGCTCCGCGCCGTGTCGATCAAGCCCGGCGCGCTCGAGGAGCTTCTCGGCGCCTTTCCCGCGATCGCGTGCAACTGCATCGCTGACGACGGGCAGTTCGTGCGCGGCTCGCGCGAGGCCTTCGCGGCGGGGTTCCGGATGCCGCCGGGACTCGCCGGGTTGGCGCTGCGCTGGCGAAGGCGGCGCGGCGGGCGAGGCGGCGCGCAGCGCTACGACCAGAGCGACGCCGACGTCCTGGCGCACCGAATCGGCAAGGTCAACTTCAACGTGGCCGACGAGGGGCTGCGCCGCGAGGTCGAGGCGTTTCTCGACGAGCGCGCGGACACGCTGGTCAACGCCTCGTTTGACGGGAACCTCTTCGAGGTGACCGCGGCGGGGGTCAACAAGGGCGAGGCGGTCTCGTGGCTCGCCGGGCAGCTGGGCTTTGCGGAGGACGAGGTGGCCGTCTACGGCGACGGGGGCAACGACCTGGCCATGCTCGAGCGGTTTGCGCACGCCTGCGCGCCGCGCGGCGCCAGCGAGGCGGCCAAGCGCGCGGCGGGGACGGTCATCGGCAGCTGCACGTGGCACGCGGTCCCGCGGCACATGGCGCGCACCGTCCGCCGCGAGGGGCCGCTGGGGTAGGTGCCCCCTCGGCGCGCACGCAAAAGGGCCGCCGGCGCGACGCCGACGGCCCCTGAGGTTCGTGGTCGGGTTGACTGGATTCGAACCAGCGACCTCTCGGTCCCGAACCGAGCGCTCTACCAAGCTGAGCCACAACCCGTAGCGAGGGGATATTCTAGCAGACTTCTCCGCAGGAACCAACAGTTTTTGTGGACCAGGCGCGCCAGCCGCGCGCGACGGCGTCCGCGACGACGGAATCGGCGGCCGCAGACGAGGCGCAGACGGCGAACGAGCAGGTCCCCGAGCCCGTGATCTGGGCGGCGAGCACGCCGGGGCGCCCGCGCAGCCAGTCCTCGACCTCGCCCGCCTCCGGGCAGAGGGCGCGCGCCGCCGGCGCGAGGTTGTTGCTGAGGGAGGCCGTCACGCGCGCCGCGTCGCCGGCCGCAAGGGCCGCGCACAGCTCCGACGGGTCACCCGGGGCCACCGGCGCGCGGTCGAACTCCGCGTACGCCTCGACCGTGGAGCCGCCGGGCGCGTTGGGCATCACCAGCGCGAGCGGAAGCTCGACTGACGGGAAGGTCCGCTCGAGCACGTCGCCGGCGCCCGTGAGCAGCGACGGCTCCGGCCGCAGGAAGAAGGCCACGTCGGCGCCCACGCGCCGGGCCACGCGCACCACGCGCTCGTCGCGGGGCCCGACGCCCCAGCGCGCCGCGAGCGCGCGCAGCGTGGCGCCGGCGTCCGCCGAGGAGCCGCCGAGGCCCGCGTGCTCCGGGATGCGCGTGCGCACCTCGACGCGCACGTCGGGCTCGCGACCCAGCTCGCGCGCCAGCAGCTCGGCCGCTCGCCAGACGCCCGTTTTCTCCGGGGCCGTCCCGAGGGCGGGCGAGAAGCTCACGGAGAGCGCCGGCGCGTCGTCGACGCGCACGGCGTCGAACAGCGCCACGGGCACCATCACGGAGTCGACGCGGTGATAGCCGCGCACGTCCTTCTCGGCATGGACGCCCAGGTGCAGGTTGACCTTGCAGGGGGTCTCTACGACCGTGGCGGGCATCGCGGGGCTACTCCGCCGGGGCCTCGGTGAAGTCGAACAGGCGCTCGCCGCTCTCGACGTCGTAGAGCTCGACGGTGCCGGTGAGCACGTCAACGTACTGGTAGGACTGGCGCGCGGTGCGACCGCGGCGCTCCTCGACCTCGACGACGAAGAGGGAGGGGTGCGCGTGCACGAGCGTGCCCGTGCGCTCGACAATGCGCGAGCGACCCATGTTGGCGCGCACCCGGAGGCGCGTGCCGACCAGACCGTCGAGGCGCTCGCGAATCTCATCGACCCGGTTGACGGGCGGGATGTCGTTCTCCATATCTTCCTCCGCTTCACGGGCAAAATGCCCAGAATGCATGAACTTCTATTATATGCGGCGGCACTGGAGACGACACCCGCAAGAAAATCGCTGCACGATACGACCATGACCGCGAGCGGGGGGGGGGGG
>NZ_CBIFYV010000020.1:0-6493 GCF_966187215.1 Thermophilibacter sp. | reverse complement strand
GGGACGATCGTCACGCCCCGCCGTCCCGTGCCCATCTCCACCAGGCGCCGCGCCTTCCGCCCACTCTCCTCTGCCTTGGCCGCGCCTTCGTGGCCGGCCACGAGCGCGGCGCAGAAGCGCTCCTGCTGGACGGGGGCGCGCAGGACGAGCTCACCGTCGGTGAGCAGGACGTCCGGGGCGCGCCGCAGCGCGGCCAGCAGCGCCGCGAGCGCCGCGGCGAGCTCGTCGGCCCCGCGCGGATCCGCGGCGGTCGCGACGTCGGCCACCACGAGCACGCCCGGCGCCTCCCGTCCCGCGTCCTCGAAGGACATGAGCTCGCCGTGGTGCGCGCTCTGCCGCCACGCGACCTGGCGCAGGCCGTCCCCGCGCTCGTAGGGGCGCACGCCGGACGTCTCGCGCTCGCCGGTCCGCTCCGCCAGCCGCTCCGAGCGGCCCTCGCCCACGCGTCGCACGAGCTCGGGCGAGACCGCGGGCGGCACGCGCACCTCCCGTCCCGCCGGGTCCACGCGCGTCGCGCGCCAGAACCCGAAGGCGTCGCGCCAGGACCTCCGCACGCTCCGCTGCCGGTAGAGCCCGCGGCCGGCTCCGGGGGCGTTCAGGCTGCGCACCACGTCCCCACGCTGGTCGACCTGCGCCCAGGACTCCTCGGGCGCGCGCTCCTCGGACAGGAGACCCGCCACGCGCGACCCCGTCCGCGCCCGGCGCGCCAGGAGCACGCCCGCGAGCCCCGCCGCGCAGGCGGCGAGAAGCGCGAGCCCGGCCGCGGACGGGGCCAGCCAGCTGCCGGCCGTTCCGGCCGCGAGCAGCGCGGCGCTGCAGACGAGCTGGACCGCCCCGCGCGGCGTGAGCGCGAGGGTCCGCGTGTCCCCATCCCGCGCGCGACGGGGTCGTCGCGGGCCCCGCCCGCCCCTCTCGCCGCGCCCGTCCATCACCGGCGAGGGCGCGGGGCCGCCACACGTGTCATCAGGCGCACGAGCGTCGCGCGCTGCTGGGCCGCCTGCGACGTGCCCGGCTGCGCGTCGCGCAGCACCAGGCGGTGCGAGAGCACGGCGGGGGCGAGGGAGCGGACGTCCTCGGGAAAGACGGCGGTGCGGCCGTCGAGCAGGGCGTGCGTCCGGCTGATGGCCACGAGCGCCAGCCCCGCGCGCGGCGAGGCGCCCAGGCGCACCTCGGGGGCCTCGCGCGTGGCGGAGAGCATGCGCAGCGCGTAGTCGGCCACCTCGTCGCCCACGTGCACCCGCGCGGCCAGGTCGCGGAAGCGTCGCACGTCGCCCAGGTCGCAGACCGCTCGCACGCGCGCCACGGGATCGGCGCCGGAGACGCCGGCCAGCATCGCGCGCTCGTCAGCCTCGGCGGGGTAGCCCAGGCTCGCGCGCACCATGAAGCGGTCGAGCTGCGCCTCGGGCAGGGGATAGGTGCCCTCCATCTCAACGGGGTTCTGCGTCGCCATCACGAAGTAGGGGTCGGGCAGCTCGTAGGTGGTGCCGTCCACCGAGACCCGGCCCTCCTCCATGGCCTCCAGCAGCGCCGACTGCGTCTTGGGGTTGGCCCGGTTGACCTCGTCGGCGAGCACCATGTCCGAGAAGAGCGGCCCGGGATGGAAGGTGAAGGCGCGCGCCTCGGGGTCCCACACGCTCACGCCCGTGAGGTCGCTCGGGAGCATGTCGGGCGTGAACTGCACGCGCGTCACGCGGGCGCGCACGACGCGCCCCAGCGCCCGGGCGAGCGTGGTCTTGCCGACGCCGGGCACGTCCTCCAGCAGCAGGTGGCCGCCCGAGAGCAGGCACATCACCGAGAGCGCGACGGCCTCGCGCGAGCACGAGAGCGCCCCGGTGAGCTCGTCGGCCAGCGTCTCCCCCAGCCGCGCCGCCCACGCGACGTCGCGCGCGTCCCAGGACTCGGTCATGGCCATGATGGCTCCCCTCGTCGCCTTCCACCATGGTAGCAGCGATGGGTTTCCCGGTCGTTACGTCCCGGCGGCCCCGGCGTGCGGCGCTCCCGCGGGCGCGCGCCGCTCCCCGAGCGCGGGCGCCCGCGAGCGGCGAATTGCTATGCTAAAAGTTCCGGCGGACCGGCCGGCAGGGAGAACGGGGGAGACATGGTCAAGACGCTGGTTCTCGTTCGGCACGGCGACCCCGAGGCGAGCGCGCCCTCGGGCCAGGACCTCGACCGGCGGCTCACGCCGTCCGGGGCCCGTGCGCTCAGGGTGAGCTACCCGCGCACCTTCGCCCTTCTCGGCGACGACCCGCAGCTCCGGGTCTGGAGCAGCCCCGCCGTGCGCGCGCTCGAGACGGCCGACGTCGTGGCCGCGGCCACGGGTGCCGAGGACATCGAGGTCCACCAGTCGCTCTACGCGCAGGACGCGGCGGCGTTCCTCGCCGAGCTCGAGGCCGCGGACGCGCCGTGCGTGGTGGCCGTGGGGCACGCCCCGTTCGTGGACACGCTGGCGGCGCGGCTGGTCGGGCAGTGCCCGTCCTTCGGCAAGGGCGCCGCGGCGGCCATCTCGCTGGCGCCGGGCGCCGAGCGCGGCGAGCTGCTGTGGTTCGTGGCCGGCCCGCGCACCTCGTCGTGGCAGGAACTCGCGGTCGTGGAGCGCGCCGTGGCCGACGCCGCCGACGAGCTGCTCGCGCGCTGCCGCACCTTCCTCGACGCGCCCGACGACCCCGCGGCCCTTCTCGACTTCCGCCTGGCGCTGCGGCGCGTGCGCTCGCTCGTGCAGTTCCTGGCGCCCTGGCAGTCCAAGAAGCAGGGCCGCCGCTGCGAGCACCTGCTCAAGGACCTGCAGGCCGCCACGGCGCGCCTGCGCGAGCTCGACATCCTCTCGGAGTGCGTGGACGGCCTCGTGGAGAGCGGCGAGCTGGGCGAGAACTGCCTGCTGCCGATGGCGTGCGCCAAGGAGCGTGCGCTCGAGCGCGCGTCGGTGATCACGCACATGCGCAAGAGCCGCGCGCGCAAGGCCCTCGCCAAGATGGCCGACGACCTCGCGCACCTGCGCTGGAAGTCGCGCGTCGCCGAGGGCGGGCTCACGGCCGACGACCTGCGGGCGCGCTTCGACGCGCAGTTCGACGAGGTCGACGAGGCGCTCTTCGGGCTTGACCTGCGCGACGGCGACGCCGTCTACGTGGCGCGCCGCGACGCCAAGGAGATGCGCTTCGTGGCCGAGCGCCTCGGCGAGGTGCTGGGGCGCGAGCGCGCGCAGTCGAGCGAGACGCTCGACGAGATCCAGCGCGAGCTCCGGGCCCTCTCGGACGCGCGGTCGATCCGCCGGCTGGCCGACGAGTGCTCCAAGAGCCCCCGCTTCCGCGGCGTCCGCGCCGACCTGGGCGTGGTGGCGCGCGACCAGGCCGAGGTGGTCTCGGCGATCACCTCCGGCATGGAGCGGCGCGAGCGCGGCGTGGGGGACGAGGCCGAGGGCGACGCGGCTCCGGACGCGGTTGGCGAGAAGGACGACGCCGCGACCGACGCCGCGGACGGCGAGGAGGCCTAGCGTGGCCGCGGGGCAGACGCCGCGCGCGGACGGCATGCGCGTGGAGCGCGACTCCATGGGCGAGATGCTCGTGCCCGCGGGCGCGCTCTGGGGCGCGCAGACCGAGCGCAGCCACGAGAACTTCCCCATTGGCACCGAGCGCATGCCCGAGGGCATCGTGCGCGCGTTCGCGCTGGTCAAGAAGGCGGCCGCGCGCGCGAACTGCCGGCTCGGCAGGCTCGGCGAGGCCGAGCGCGACCTGATCTCGGACGCCGCCGACGAGGTGCTCGCCGGCGCGCACGACGACGACTTCCCGCTCGTGGTGTGGCAGACCGGCTCGGGCACGCAGTCCAACATGAACATGAACGAGGTGCTCGCCAACCGCGCCAACCAGCTCGCCGCCGAGCGCGGCGTGGCGCTCGAGCGGCCGGTGCACCCCAACGACACCGTCAACATGAGCCAGTCGTCCAACGACACCTTTCCCACGGCGCTGCACGTGGCGGCCGCCCGCGCGGTGACCGAGCTCCTGCTGCCGGCGATCGACCGGCTCACGGCCACGCTGCGCCGCCTCGAGGAGGAGAACGCGGGTGTGGTCAAGAGCGGGCGCACGCACCTGCAGGACGCGGTGCCCATCTCCTTCTCGCAGGAGGTCTCGGGCTGGCGCGGGCTTCTCGAGGGCTCGCGCGAGGAGTTGCTCGCCGCGATGCCGGGGCTCTACCGCCTGGCGCTCGGCGGCACGGCGGTGGGCACCGGCCTCAACGCCCCCGAGGGCTTCGACGTTGCCGTAGCCGCGGAGCTGGCCGACCTCACGGGCCTGCCGTTCGAGACCGACCCCAACAAGTTCCGCGCGCTCACCGGCAAGGACGCCGTGGTGTTCAGCCACGGCGCGGTCAAGGGCCTGGCCGCCAACATGATGAAGATCGCCAACGACGTCCGCTGGCTCGCGTCGGGCCCGCGGCTGGGCCTGGGCGAGATCACCATCCCGGCCAACGAGCCGGGCAGCTCCATCATGCCGGGCAAGGTCAACCCCACCCAGTGCGAGGCCGTGACGATGGTGGCCGTGCAGGTCATGGGAAACGACGCCGCGATCGGCTTCGCCGCGAGCCAGGGCAACTTCGAGCTCAACGTCTTCATGCCGGTCATCGCCTACGACTACCTGCAGTCCGTGGGGCTTCTCGCCGATGCGATCGTCTCCTTCGACGAGCGCTGCGCGAGCGGCATCCGCGCCAACCGCGAGAAGATGGACGAGAACCTCCACCGCTCGCTCATGCTCGTGACCTGCCTCAACCCCTACATCGGCTACGACAACGCCGCGCGGGTGGCCAAGAAGGCCTTTGCCGAGAATACCTCGCTGCGCGAGGCGTGCGTGGCGCTGGGCCTCATGACGCCGGAGCGCTTCGACGAGGTCTTCCACCCCGAGCAGATGGTGTAGGCGGTGCGACGGCATGCCGGCCGCATGTCGCTGCGCCCTTCTCGGCGTCCGACGCGGCCAGCGCGGTGCGGATGTCGCGGCGCGGGCGCCCGAGCGGATAACGCGCAGAATCAAGCACAACTTTCTATATCCGCAGGTCAAAATAACGCACATGTCCGATTCTGCGCGTTAATCTTTTGCTGCAGCGTCCGTGCACGCCCGCCTGCCGCGCTATCATGGTCGGACCCAAAAGAAAGGACCCCCATGGCAGAGCAGAGCATCGGCACCCGCTGCGTCCAGGCCGGCTACACCCCCGGCGACGGCGAGCCGCGCCAGATCCCCATCGTCCAGTCCACCACGTTCAAGTACGACACCTCCGAGCACATGGGCCAGCTCTTTGACCTGGAGGCCGAGGGCTACTTCTACACGCGCCTGCAGAACCCCACCAACGACGCCGTGGCGGCCAAGATCGCCGCGCTCGAGGGCGGCACCGCGGCCATGCTCACGAGCTCCGGCCAGGCGGCCAACTTCTTCGCGCTCTTCAACATCTGCGAGGCGGGCAGCCACATCGTGGCGAGCTCGGCCATCTACGGCGGCACGTTCAACCTCATCGCGCACACGATGGCCAAGATGGGCATCGAGTCCACGTTCGTCTCGCCTACGGCCACGCCCGAGGAGCTGGAGGCGGCCTTTCGTCCCAACACGCGCGCCGTCTTCGGCGAGACGATCGCCAACCCCGCGCTCGACGTGCTCGACATCGAGGCCTTCGCGCAGGCGGCCCACGCCCACGGCGTGCCGCTCGTCGTGGACAACACCTTCGCCACGCCGATCTACTGCCGGCCCTTTGAGTGGGGCGCCGACATCGTGACGCACTCCACCACCAAGTACATGGACGGCCACGGCTGCGGCGTGGGCGGCGCGATCGTGGACTCCGGCAACTTCGACTGGATGGCGCACGCCGACAAGTACCCCGGCCTCACCACGCCGGACGAGTCCTACCACGGCATCGTCTTTGCCGAGAAGTTCGGCCAGGGCGGCGCGTTCATCACCAAGGCCACGACCACCCTCATGCGCGACCTCGGCTCCATCCAGAGCCCGCAGAACGCCTTCTACCTGAACCTGGGCCTCGAGAGCCTGCACGTGCGCATGCCGCGGCACTTTGAGAACGGCCTGGCCGTGGCCCGCTACCTCAAGGGCAGCGACAAGGTGGCCTCCGTGCGCTTCCCGCACCTGGAGGGCGACCCGTACTACGAGCTTGCGCAGAGGTACCTGCCCGAGGGCGGCTCGGGCGTCGTGAGCTTCGAGCTCGCGGGCGGGCGCGCCGCGGCCGAGAAGTTCATGGCGGCGCTGCGCCTCGCCGCGATCGAGACGCACGTGGCCGACGCGCGCACCTGCTGCCTGCACCCGGCGTCGTCCACGCACCGTCAGATGACCGACGAGGAGCTCGTGGCCGCCGGCATCTCGCCGGCGATGGTGCGTTTCTCGTGCGGCCTGGAGGACAGCGCCGACCTCGTCGCCGACATAGAGCAGGCGCTCGCCGCGATCTAGGGGTGGGGCCGGGCGGCGGCCCTTCACGCGGAAGTGCTTCGCGCTACGCGCTCAGGAACTTCCGCTTA
>NZ_CBIFYV010000019.1:0-20415 GCF_966187215.1 Thermophilibacter sp. | reverse complement strand
CCCCGCGCAGCTGAGCCCGTCCGCGCCCGCCGAGCGCTCGTAGACGACGAGCGCGCCGTCCGCGAGCTGCCCCGTGCGCGCGAGCGTCTCCACGAGCGCGGAGACGCGCGACGCCTCGAACGCGTAGGGCGGGTCGAGGAATACCACGTCGAAGGGAGCCCCCGCAAGGCCGCGCGCGGCGAGCGCGAAGACGTCTCCCGCGAGCGCGCGGCACTCCTCGCGCGTGGCGCCGAGCGAAGCGGCCGTGCGGCGCAGGCGCGCGACCGCGCGCCGGTCCCGGTCCACGAACGTGGCGCCCGCGGCGCCGCGCGAGACCAGCTCCAGCCCCATGGCGCCCGAGCCGGCGAACGCGTCGAGCACCGAGCAGCCCGAGAGGTCGAGCCCGCGCGCCGACAGCACCATCGAGGCGATCCGCTCGCGCGCGCGGTCGGTCGTGGGGCGCGTCACGTCGCGCCCCTCCGGCGCCTCGACGCGGCGGCCCCGCCACTTGCCCCCCACTATCCTCATGTCCGGTCCAGCTCCTCGAAGTAGGCGCCGAAGCGGTCACGCACCTCGAGCGCCAGCGCGCGGTGCGCGGGCGCGGCGAGCGACGGGTCGTCGGCGGCGATGTCACGGGCGTCCGCGTGGGCGAGCTCCACGAGGTCGCGGTCGGTCTCCAGGTCGCAGACCTCGAGCGAGATGCCGCCGCTCTGGCGGTACCCCAGCACCTCGCCCTCGTGGCGCAGGCGCAGGTCGAGCTCGGCGAGCTCGAAGCCGTCCGAGGTCGCCTCGAGCGCGGCCAGCCGCTCGCGGGCCGCGCCGCCGCGCTTGGCGGCGCACGACAGAAACACCGTGCCCGCCGCGTCCCCGCGGCCCACGCGGCCGCGCAGCTGGTGCAGGGTCGCCAGGCCGAAGCGGTCGGCGTCGAGTACCACTATCACCGTGGCGTTGGGCACGTCCACGCCCACCTCCACGACCGTCGTGGAGACGAGCACCTGGGTCTTACCGGCGCGGAAGCGCTCCATCGCGCGGTCCTTCTCGGCAGCCGACATGCGGCCGTGGAGCAGGTCGCAGGTCAGCTCCGGCAGCACGCGCTCGGAGAGCTCGGCGGCGGTCGAGACGGCCGAGCGGACGCGTGCACCGGACGATCGCAGGCTCTCCGGCACGTCGTCGAGCTCCGAGCCGTCGTCGGCGTCGTCGACGAGCGGGCAGATGACGTAGGCCTGGTGCCCGGCAGCCGCGGCGTCGCGGATCGCGCCCCAGGCGAGATCGAGGTTGTCCGGGGTGACGACGCGCGTGGTGACGCCCGCGCCGGCGCGCGGCCGGCGGCGGATGCGGGAGATGTCCACGTCGCCGTAGAGCGACAGCGCCAGCGTGCGCGGGATGGGCGTGGCGGTCATGGCCAAAAGGTCGGCACCCGCGCCCTTGCCTCGCAGCGCCGCGCGCTGGTCAACGCCGAAGCGGTGCTGCTCGTCGATGACCACAAGTGAGAGCGCCGCGAAGGAGACGTCGTCCGAGAGCAGCGCGGTGGTACCGAAGGTCACGCAGGTCTCGCCGCGCTCGATGGCGGCGCAGGCCAGCGCACGCTCGTCGGCGGGCGTGGCGCCGGTGACGAGCGCCCAGCTCACGTTGGCGGCCTCGAGCACGGGGCCGAGCTTCTCGGCGTACTGCCGGGCGAGGACCGAGGTGGGGGCCATGACGGCGGCCTGGGTCCCGGTGTCGGCGCAGGCGGCGAGCGCCACGGCGGCCACGGCCGTCTTGCCGGTCCCGACGTCGCCCAGAAGCAGGCGGTTCATCACGCGCGGGGCGGCCATGTCGGCGAGGATCTCGTCGGCGGCGGCGCGTTGCTCGTCCGTGAGCTCGAAGGGCAGCGCGGCGAGAAGGGCGGCGCGGTGCGGGCCGTCCGTGACGTGGGTCTGCGGCTCCACGCCGCCGAGCTCGATCCGGCGGCGCGTGAGCAGCGCGAGCTGCAGGCACAGCAGCTCGTCGTAGGCCAGCCGGCGCCGCGCGGACTCGGCCTCCCCGAGCGTGGCCGGGAAGTGCACCGCGCGCAGGGCGCGGGCGAGCGTCATGAGGCCGCGGCGCGCCGCCAGGCCGGCGGGCAGCCAGTCGCAGACGTCGCCCACGTCGGCCAGGGCCGCCGAGACGATCCGGCGCATCCACGCGAGGCTCACGCCCTCCCCCACCGGGTGCACCGGCAGCACGCGCGCGTAGGCTCCGGTGGCACCCCCCGCGGGCAGCCGGTGGGCGTGACTCCCGCCCGCAGTTCTGCAGCCGGAGCCCGCACTTGGCTCCGGCGAAGCTGTTTGAGGACGGGGGTCACGCCCACCGGCGTCCGACGCCGTGTCCTTCTCGCCTCGTTCCACGACCTCGTGGAACGGCGAGCGCATCTGCTTGAAGCCGTAGGCGAACGTGACCTTGCCCGACAGCGCCACGCGGTCGCCCTCGTGGAGCTGCTCGGCGATCCAGGGCTGGCGGAAGAAGCTGGCCTGCAGCACGCCGGTGTCGTCCACCACGAAGACCTCGACGACCTGCATGCGGGGGCGCGGGCGCTTGAGCGTCACGCGATCCACGGTCCCGACCACGGTGGCGTCGGACCCCACGTCGGCGAGGGCGATCGGCACGACGCGCGTGAAGTCCAGGTAGCGATGGGGGATGCGGAGCAGCAGGTCGCGGACGCGACGGACGCCCAGCCGCTCGAGGGCCGCGAGCCGGGCCCCCGAGACGTAGCGCAGGCGCGACACGGAGTCCGAGAGGGCGCAGGTGCGCTGCACCCTCTCGGCGGACGCTGCCCGTGCGAGCGCGCCCACGCGCTACTCGATCGAGAAGATCACCGGGTAGAGGGGCTGCTCGCCGCGGTGCGGGTCGACCTCGAGGTCGGGCTGGGCCTCCTCGATGGCGGACACGAGCTTCTCGAAGGCCGCGTCGTCCAGGTCCGAGCCGGCGAGGATCGTGAGAGAGTCGCCCTCGTCCTCGTCCTGCATGCGCCCGATGAGCTCGAGCGTGACCTCGTCCACGGAGCTGCCGACCACGGTGATCTCGCCGTCCTGGATGCCCATGACGTCGCCGGCGTGGATCGGCGTGCCGTCGGCCGCGGCGGAGTCGCGCACGGCGGTGGTGACCTCGCCGTCGCGCACCACCGAGATGGCCTCGGTCATGGCCGCCACGTTGTCCTCGAGCGACGCCTCCGGGTCCACGGCGAACATCGCCGAGAAGCCCTGGGGCACGGTCTTGGTGGGGACCACGGCCACGCGCGCGTCCTCGCAGGCCGAGGCCGCGGCCTCGGCGGCCATGCGGATGTTGCCGTTGCCCGGCAGCACGATCACGTTGTCGGCGTTGGCCCGCTCGACGGCGGCGAGGATGTCGGCCGTGGACGGGTTCATCGTCTGCCCGCCGGAGACCACCACGTCCACGCCCAGCGAGCGCAGGATCTCCTCCTCGCCCGAGCCGGCCGCCACGGCCACGAAGCCGAGCGCCTTGCGGGGCTCGTCGGCGGGGGCGGGCTCGGTCGCGGACGCCGCGGCCTGGTCAGCCGCGATCTTGGCCGTGCGGTCGTGGGACTCCATGTCCATGTTGTGGATGAAGACCTCGTAGACCTGGCCGAACCGCAGCATGTACTCGAGCACGCGGTTGGGCTCGTTGGAGTGCACGTGGACCTTGAAGTCGGGATAGGCGCCCACGATGAGCTCGCAGTCGCCGAGCGCGGCGAGGTAGGCCAGGGACTCGTCCACGTCGAAGGGCTTCTCGGCCTTGAAGAGGAACTCGTTGCAGTAGCGGTACTCCGAGCCCTCCCAGTCGTCGTTGAGCTCGATGGCCACCTTGGCGGAGACGTCGGCCTTGGCGTCCACGGTGGTCTTGAAGTCGGTGGCCGCCGCGCCCGCCTTGCCCTCGGCCGCGTTCACGAACGCCTCGAGGAAGACCGCGAAGCCGAAGGCGCCCGAGTCGACCACGCCGTTCTCCTTGAGGACGGGCAGCAGCTCCGGCGTGCGCGCCACCGACTCGTAGGCCTCCACCACGAGGGCGTCGAGCATCTCGTGGCAGCTGAGCCCCTTGGTCTTCTCGAGCTGGTCGGCCTTGGCGGAGACGTCGCGCAGGACGGTGAGGATGGTGCCCTCCACCGGCTTGCGGACCGCCTTGAAGGCCACCTTCACGCCGCGGCGCCACGCGTGGGCGATGTCGGCGGGCGTGGGGTGGGCCTGGTCCTTGGCGTCGCACAGGCCCTCGGCCACGCCGCGCAGGATCTGGGAGGTGATGACGCCGGAGTTGCCGCGCGCGCCCATGAGCGAGCCGTGCGTGATGGCCTGGGCGACGTCGTCCATGGTGGCGTCGGCGGGCAGGGCCTGGATCTCGCGCACCACGGTGCCGAGCGTGAGCGACATGTTGGTGCCGGTGTCGCCGTCAGGCACGGGGAAGACGTTGAGCTTGTTGATCTCCTCGGCGCGGTCGGCCACGACCTGGGCGGCCACGGGGAAGCACGAGCGGACGGTGGTGGAAATCATCTTCTCAGGACCTCGGTTCTTGTCGGCGTGGCTAGCGGGCGTTGCGCAGGCCCACGATGTGCACGCGCACATCCACGGCATCGAGCTCGGCGATCTGCTTGAGCAGGAACTTGACCGAGCTGGTGAGGTTGCCCACGACGGAGGTGATGTTGACCCCCTGCTCCACGATGACGTGCAGGTCGACCGAGACGCGCCCGCCCGAGGCGGCGACGTCGATGCCCTTGCGCAGGCGCTGCGAGGGCAGCAGGCGTGCCACGCCGGCCTGCTCGTCAATCTCGGCCATGCCGACCACGCCGTAGCACTCGAGGGCCGCGTAGCCCGCGAGGTCGGCGATGCAGTCGTTGGAGACCCTCAGCGTTCCCGGAACGACACCTGACATGTGTTCTCCTCTCGCTGGCGGTGAGCTGTCTCAGTCGCCGTAGATTATAGCGCAGGGCACGGGGCCGCCGCGCGGGGCCGCGGCGCACGAAAAAGGGGAGGCCGCGAGCGACCTCCCCTCTCAGACTCTGCGCGTGGCCCTAGCTGCGGGCGATCTTGCCGGACTTGAGGCAGCGCGAGCAGACGTTGGCCTTGCGGCGGTGGCCGTCGACGACCACGGTGACGCGCTGGATGTTGGGCTTGAACGTGCGGTTCACCACACGGTGGGAGTGGCTGATGGAATGACCGGCAACGGCGTGCTTGCCGCAGAACTCACAGACCTTGGACATGCTCGACCTCCTCGGGGGCGCGGCGCTCTTCTCGCGCCCGCTTTTACACAGCTCGCCAACTATAGCACACGGTTCCAGGGGCGCAACTCAAAACCTCAAGCATTTGTGGCGTTTGTGTCGGGAGGCGCCACCGGTTGGGCCGGCGCGCCCAGAAGGAACGCCGCCACGGCGCCCGCGCGGCACGTCACGCTCGCGTCGGCGCTTGTGACCACGTTGGAGACGCCCAGGTCGTCGAGAAGCCCCATCGGGTGGTCGGTCAGCTCCCAGCGCATGCCGCGCTCGTCCACGCGCGTGCCCGGCGCCACGGCGACGGCCGAGAAGGTCCTGCCCACGGCGGCCGCGCCCAGCTCCCAGCGCGCGTCGGCGTCGGCCGACACCACGCGCATCTCGAAGCCGTCCTCGACCTGGCGCGCGGCGGACGCGCCCGAGCGCGCGAGCTGGCCGAGCACGGCGAGCGCGTGGTCGGGGCGGCCGCCCGTGGCGCACGTGAGTGTCAGGCGGAGCGCCTCGCCGCGGCGCGCGGCCTCGTGGCGCGCGCAGTCGAGCGCGAGGGCGAGGTCGGTGGCGTACTTCTCACTGGGGAATCCGATGCAGGTCGCGGCCGACGCGCGGGCCCACGCGTCGGCCTCGGGCGAGGCGGAGTCCGAGTCGCCGCAGTAGACGTCGGGCGCCACGCCCGCCGCTTTGCAGGCGTCGGCGCCGCGGTCGGCGCAGACCACGTAGTCGGCGGCGGCCGCGAGGCGCGCCACCAGCCCCGGCGTGCTCGGCTCGGGCGAGCCGGCCACCACGAGCGCCTCGAGCGCGCCGCTCACGGCGTCGGCCGGGCGCTCGTAGTCGCGGATGCGCGCAAGCGAGAGCTCCTCCCACCCGTGCGCGAAGATGTCGCACCACGGGCGCACGTCCTGCTCGCGGCGGCCGTCGTGGTCGTTTATGAGGCCCACCACGGCAAATCCCGCGCGCCGCGCCGTGCGCACGCCGAAGGGCGCGTCCTCGAAGACCCACGTGGTCGCGACGTCGCTGCCCAGGCGCCGCGCGGCCTCGAGGTAGACGTCAGGGAACTCCTTGTCGCGCCCGCCCACGTCCTCGGTGCTCACGACGTCGGAGAAGTAGCCGGCCAGGCTGTGGGCCTCGAGCGCGCAGCGCAGCTCGCGCACCGGCGTGGAGCTCGCGACCACCATCGGCACGCCGGCCGCCGCCAGCTCGTCGAGGAGGTCGCGCACGTGCGGGAAAGCGAGCACGTCACGGACGTAGGCCTCGCGGACGTGCGCGCAGATCTGCTCGTAGAGCTCGTCGATGGGGGCGCTGACGCCGTACGTGTCGTGCAGCACCGCGCAGCCGTCGTAGAGCGAGAGCGACTCGACCTCCTCCTGGGTCACGCCGCTCACGTGGTGGCGCTCGCAGAGCCAGCCGAACGCATGCGCCCACATGCCCATCGAGTCGACGAGCGTGCCGTCGCAGTCGAAGATCGCACCGGTGATGTCCATCGCTCCCCCATCTCTCGTCCCGCGCCATTGTAGCGGGCGGCGTGTGTGTGATGGCGCACATTCTCGGACAGAGCGGCGGCAAGGTTGGGTAAAGTATCCTGCGGACCAGCAAGAGGAGCGTCTCGGAGGATTCTATGGCTCGTTACGACTATCACTGCCCGGACTGCGGCGCCACGTTCGAGGTCGAGCACCCCATGAGCGCGCACCCGACCGTCAGCTGCCCCAGCTGCGGGCACGTGGCCGAGCGCGTCTTCGACCCGTCGGGCATCGTGTTCAAGGGCACCGGGTTCTACAACACCGACCAGCGCGACAGCTCCCCCAAGAGCGAGAAGTGCGAGAGCTGCGCCGCCTGCGACTAGGCGCCGAGCGCATGCGCGCGAGACGACGGCCCCCTCGGGGGCCGTTTTTCGTGCGCGTCGCCCTTCTCGCCACGCCGCCCCGTCCTTCGCGCTGCCCCATCCCTTTCGCCGCGCCGCCCCGTCCTTCTCGCCGCCCTGTCCCCCTCGCGCCGGGGCAAATAACCCGCAAAATCTGACATTCACAAACCTTAATCCTGCGATTATATGATTATGAAATCATTTTTTGCGGGTTGTTTGGAAGGAGAGGCCATTGCCGGCCGGCCGCACGTCGCGCGAGCGCGTCACGCGAACTGGCTGCGGTACAGCTCGGCGTAGGCGCCGCCGGCGGCGAGAAGCTCCTCGTGCGTGCCCTGCTCGATGATCGTGCCCGCCTCCATCACCAGGATGAGGTCGGCGTCCACGATCGTGGAGAGCCGGTGCGCGATCACGAAGCTCGTGCGGTTCTCCATGATGGCCTCCATCGCACGAACGATGGCCTGCTCGGTGCGGGTGTCCACGCTCGAGGTGGCCTCGTCGAGGATGAGGATCGCCGGGTCGGTGAGCATGGCGCGCGCGATCGTGAGGAGCTGCCGCTGACCCTGGCTGATGTTCTCGGCGTCGTTGGAGAGCACCGTGTCGTAGCCGTGCGGCAGCGTCCGCACGAAGAAGTCCACGTGCGCCGCGCGCGCCGCCGCCTCGACCTCCTCGCGGGTGGCCCCGGGCTTGCCGTAGGCGATGTTGTCGGCGATGGTGCCGCCGAACAGCCACGCGTCCTGCAGCACCATGCCGAACTGCCGGCGCAGGTCGGCGCGCGTGAGCTCGCGGGTGTCCACGCCGTCGAGCGTAATGCGCCCGCCGTCCACCTCGTAGAAGCGCATGAGCAGGTTGATCAGCGTCGTCTTGCCGGCTCCCGTGGCCCCGACGATGGCTACCTTCTGCCCCGGCTCGGCCACGAGCGAGACGTCGCGCATCAGCGGGCGGTCGGGCGCGTAGCCAAAGCGCACGTGCTCGAACGCCACGCGCCCGCGGACCGGCTCGGGGAGCTCGGCGGGCTCGGCCGGGTCGGGCGTGACCTCCGCCTCGTCGAGCAGGCGGAACACCCGCTCGGCGGCCGCCAGCGCGCCCTGCAGCATGTTCACCGTGAGCGAGAGCTGCGTGAAGGGCTCGGACGCCTGCATCACGTACTGGAAGAACGCCTGGAACACGCCGACCGAGATCTGCCCCATGACCAGCATGCCGCCGGCGAGAAGCCCCACGGTCACCTGGCACAGCCGCATCAGGAAGCGGATGGCCGGCGCGATGGCGTTGGTGACGAAGTCCGCGGTGCCGCTCGTCTGGGCGAGCCGCTCGGCGGCGTCGCGCACGTCGGCGAGGCTGGCCTCCTCGCGCCCGAACGCCTTGATCACCGCGCGGCCGCTGTAGGCCTCCTCGACCCGTCCGGTCAGGTCGCCGAGCGCGGCCTGGCGCGCCGCGGCGAGGCGCAGGGTGCTCGTGGTCACGACCTTGGTCGCCACGGTCGCCACGAGCGCAAACGCCACGAAGACGCCGGTCAGCGCCAGGTCGTAGGTCGACATCATGACGATGGCGCCGCCGACCATGGCCACGGCGATCAGCAGCTGGAGCAGGCCGCGCTGCAGCACCTCGGAGACCTTGTCGAGGTCGTTGGTGGCGCGGCTGATCGTGTCGCCGGGCTGGTGCGCGTCGTAGTAGGAGAGCGGCAGGCGCGCGCACTTCTCGGCGATCCGCTCGCGCAGGCCCAGGTTGAGCCTCTCCGCGAAGCTCGCCATGACGAGCACCTGGACGGTGTAGAAGACCCACGCCGCGGTCCAGATGCCGAGAAACACGAGGATCTCCTCGCCGCCGTTGCCGATGGCCGCCACGAAGCTCTCCCCCGACGCGAAGGCGGCCTGGATGTTGGTCCAGAGCAGGTCGATCAGGTGCGCGCTGTAGGCGGTGGCGCCGAGCGAGCCCGCCACGTAGGCGACCGAGCAGAGCGCCGCCACCACGAGGCGCCAGCGCTGGCCCGCGGCGGCGCCCCAGAGGCGGCGCGCCGTGCCGAGGGCGTCGGTCGGGACCTCGAGCTCCGTCTCGTCCACCGCGACTGCCCGGCCGCGCTCGAGCTCGGCAGCCTGGTCGAGCTCCTGGTTCCTCTCGCTACTCATCGCCCGCGCCTCCCCTCGTCTGCGAGTCCGCGATCTCCCGGTAGGTGGGGCACGTCCCCATCAGCTCGTCGTGGCGACCCAGGCCCACGACCTCGCCGTCCCTTAGCACCACGATCTGGTCGGCGTCGTGGATCGTGCTCACGCGCTGGGCGATGATCAGCGTGGCCGCGCCCGTGAGCTCGCCGGCGAGCGCGTGGCGCAGCGCCGCGTCGGTCTTGTAGTCGAGCGCCGAGAACGAGTCGTCGAAGACGTAGAGGTCGGCGTCGCGCACCAGCGCGCGGGCGATGGCGAGGCGCTGGCGCTGGCCGCCCGAGAAGTTCGTGCCGCCCTGCGCGACGCGCGTGCCGAGCGCGTCCGGCAGCTGCCGCACGAAGCCGCCCTGGGCCACGTCGAGGGCGTGCCACAGGCGCTCGTCGGGGGCGTCGGCGTCGCCGTAGCGCAGGTTCTCGGCGATCGTGCCCGAGAAGAGCCACGCCTTCTGCGGCACGTACGCGATGCGCCGCCGCAGGTCCTCCTGCGCGAGGCGGCGCACATCGACGCCGCCGAAGCTCAGGCTGCCACCCGTGGCGTCGTTGAAGCGCAGCAGCATGCGCGCGATCGTCGACTTGCCCGAGCCTGTGTTGCCGATGATCGCGGTGACCTCGCCGCGCCGCAGCGAGAACGTGAGGTCGTGCAGGGTGTCCTCGTCGGCGTCGGGGAAGCGCATGCTCACGTGGTCGAAGCGCGCCACCTCCTCGCCGCGCTCCGCCGGCGCGAGCGCGCGCGGCGCGGGGTCGTCGGCGATCTCGGGCTCCACGCCGAGCACCTCGGCGGCGCGCGTGAGGCACGCCAGCGCGCGGGGCACCTGCAGGATCGCGAACTGCGCCATCATGAGGAACATCATGATGAGCATCGCATACTCCACGAGCGCCGAGATCGAGCCGATCTGCATGGCGTGCGCGCCCACGCGGTCCGCGCCGACCCACATGATCGCGGCCTCCACGGCGTTCATCAGGAAGAACGTGATCGAGTCGGTGAGCGCGAACACGAAGTTCACGCGGATCGCGTTGCTCGCGAAGTCCGAGAAGGTCTCGTCGAGGCGGGCGCGCTCGTGCGCCTCCTTGCCGAAGGCGCGGATCACGCGGACGCCGGTGATGGACTCGCGCAGGCGCGTGTTCATGCTGTCGATGAACCCCTGCAGGCGCGTGAAGATCGGCGCGGAGCGGGCCACGGCGGCGGCGCAGATGCCGATGACCGCGAGCGTGACCGCGAGCAGCACCCAGCCCATGACGACGTCGGTCGAGAAGGCGAGCGCCACGGCGATCACGCAGGCGATGGGCACCGGGAAGATCATGAGGATCGACATCAGGAGCGTCTGCTGGACGACGTTGGCGTCCGAGAGCGTGCGCGTGATCATGGAGCCGGTGCCGAAGGCGTTGAAGTCCGACGACGAGAAGGCCAGCGACGCCTCGTAGACGCGCATGCGCAGGTCGCGCCCGACGCGCGCACAGAGCTTGGAGGTGAGGTAGACCGACGTGAGGTAGCCGCCCGAGCCCACGAAGGCCGCGATCAGCATGGAGACGCCGTGGCCCATGAGCGCGCTCATGTCGCGCGTGTTCACGGCCACGTTGACCATCGCCGAGAGCTGCGTGGGGATGAGCAGCATGCCGGTCATGTCGCACAAAGACGCCACGAGGATGGCGGCGAGAAGCCCCTTGTAGGGCGCCATGAGGCTCACGAGCAGCCGCGCCGAGGCGCGCTTGCTGTAGTCACGCTTCTTCTTGCCCACCGTACCCCCTCCTGCCGACCGGTCACGCCAGCCTACCGGCCTTCTCGCCCCGCGTCAACCGCACCGAGATGACCCCCGAGCCGAAACATATTGAAAGAGAACATCATGGCAGCGCGAGGCCCGCCGACTTCCTAAGCAGGAGTTCCGCGAAGCGCACTCCTGCGTGGAAGTCGGCGGGCCTCTCCCCCGCTACAGGAACTTCTCGCCTAGCAGACGCCCTGGGCCATCATGGCGTCGGCGACCTTGGTGAAGCCGGCGATGTTGGCGCCCATCACGAAGTTGCCCTCGTGGCCGTAGGAGGCGGCGGTGTCGGCGACGTTGTGGAACATGCCGCGCATGAGCTCCTCGAGCTTGCCGTCGACCTCCTCGAAGGTCCAGGAGAGGTGCTCGGCGTTCTGGCTCATCTCGAGGCCGGACACGAGCACGCCACCGGCGTTGGCCGCCTTGCCGGGCATGAAGGCCACGCCGTTGTCCATGAGGTAGGTGGTGGCGTCGGGCGTGGTGGGCATGTTGGCGCCCTCGCCGACGACCTTGCAGCCGTTGGCCACGAGCGCCTTCGCGTCCTCGAGGGTGAGGGTGTTCTCGCGGGCGCAGGGCAGCGCGATGTCGCAGGCGAGCTGCCAGACGCCGCGGCCGTCGCCCTCGTGCCAGGTGGCGCCGGGGCGCTCGTCGACGTACATGGCCAGGCTCACGCCCTGGTCGTGGCCGGAGCGCTTCTTGTTGTAGATGTGCTCGAGCACCTGGTAGTCGATGCCGTCGGGGTCCTCGACCCAGCCCTTGGTGTCGGAGCAGGCGATCGTCTTGCCGCCGAGCTGCGCGACCTTCTGGATGGCGTAGATGGCCACGTTGCCGGAGCCGTGCACGACGACCTGCTTGCCCTCGAAGGTGTCGCCCTGGCTCTTGAGATACTCGTCGACGAAGTACACCAGGCCGTAGCCGGTGGCCTCGGTGCGGGCGAGCGAGCCGCCGAAGGTGAGGCCCTTGCCGGTGAGCACGCCGGTCCACTCGTTGCGGATGCGCTTGTACTGGCCGAACATGTAGGCCACCTCGCGGCCGCCCACGCCCAGGTCACCGGCCGGGACGTCGGTGTTGGGGCCGATGTGGCGGCAGAGCTCCGTCATGAACGACTGGCAGAACGCCATGACCTCACGGTTGGACTTGCCCTTGGGGTCGAAGTCGGCGCCGCCCTTGCCGCCGCCCATGGGCAGCGTGGTGAGCGCGTTCTTGAAGATCTGCTCGAAGCCGAGGAACTTGAGCATGCCGAGCGTCACCGTGGGGTTGAAGCGCAGGCCGCCCTTGTAGGGCCCGATGGCGGAGTTGAACTCCACGCGATAGCCGCGGTTGACCTGGACCTTGCCGGAATCGTCGACCCAGGGCACGCGGAACATGACCACGCGCTCGGGCTCCACGAGGCGCTCGAGCAGGCCGGCCTCCTCGTACTCGGGGTGCGCGTCGAGGGCGGGCTGCAGGGTCTCGAGGACCTCCTTGGCCGCCTGGATGAACTCGGACTGCTCGGGGTAGCGCGCCTCGAGGTCGGCGATGATGCGCTCGGAGTAGGTCATGTGCGCTCCAATCTACGATCGGCACTGGGGCCGGATTCAGCTTCCAGACGAGGATATCTTCCCGTAACGCTGGGCAACGGAGCGGACCCGCACGCGTAACGTCAGCGAACCCGCCGCGAAACCTTCCGTACATAGAGCGAGGTCAGACGGGCGCCGGACGGCTCCCTTGCTCCGCCGGCGCGCCTCGCCTATACTGGCTACCTGCGACCGGGGCGTGGCGCAGCTTGGTAGCGCATCTGCTTTGGGAGCAGAGGGTCGCTGGTTCGAATCCAGTCGCCCCGACCAGCACGCGGGTGTGGTTCAACGGTAGAACCTCAGCCTTCCAAGCTGATGACGCGGGTTCGACTCCCGTCACCCGCTCCACGAGAGCGCAGGGCCGGATGCCACGGGCGTCCGGCCCACTTTTCGGCGCGCGGGGCCGCCGGCTCCTCTCGGCGTACCCCCAGCCCTTCTCGCCGCCCCCAGCCCTTCTCGCTGCCTCTCTCGGCACCCCCCGGCCCTTCTCCCGCCTCCACGTTTTCAGTTACCTTGAGCTTGTCGAAAATCGACAAACAGGGCGTTCCGGAGGGTCGTTTTGTCGACATCCGACATGCTCAAGCAACCTGAAAGGCCACGTCCTCAACCGGGACGCGCGGCCGTCGCCGACACCGCCCCGCTCCGGGGCGGACGCGTAGAATGGCGGGCGAGAAGGTCGCGAGAAGGGCACGCCATGCCAGGATCCCCGCTGGGACGCACGCTCGTCATAGCCAACCCCGCCGCGCACAGCGGGCGCGGGGCCGAGGGCGCTGACTTCGCCGAGCGCTTCCTCGCGAGCTGGGGGTCGGCGACGCGCGGCCACGAGGTGCGCCGCACGGCCGCGCCCGGCGACGCCACGGACATCGCCGCCGACGCGCGGGGCTTCGACACCGTGCTCGCCCTCGGAGGCGACGGCGTGATCCACGAGGTGGCGTGCGGCCTCATGACGATGCCGGCGGATGAGCGGCCGCAGCTCGGCGTGATCCCGCTCGGCTCCGGCAACGACTACGCCCGCACGCTCGGCATGGCGAGAAACGACGTCGAGGCCGCGCTCGCGCAGCTCGTGCGCGGCGTCGCGCGGCCCGTGGAGGTCGGGCGCGTCAACGGCGTGCCCTTCGTGCAGACGCTCTCGTTCGGGCTGGACGCCGCCATCGCGCTCGACACCACCGCCCGCCGCGCGGCCGACACCTCCCAGGAGGGCGAGGCGCTCTTCGTGACCTCCGGGCTCAGGATCCTCTCGCACGCCCGCGGCGGCTGGGCCTGCGCGGCGCGCTTCGACGACGAGCCGGCGCGCGAGCTCTCCGAGCTCATCTTCGCCGTCCAGGTGGGGCCGAGCTACGGCGGCGGCTTCCGCATCTGCCCGGAGGCCGACCCCACCGACGGTCTTCTCGACGTCTGCTACAACGTGAGCGTGCCCGCACTCCCCCGCTTCCTCGCGCTGTTCGCCCTGGCCCGGCGCGGGCTGCACGCCCGCTCGAGCGCCGTGAAGCTGCGCCGCATCCGGCGGGCGACGCTCGCCTTCGCCTCCGAGCCGCCCTGCCAGGTCGACGGCGAGCCGCTGCGCGGCACCCATTTCGAGATCGAGGTCGTCCCGGACGCGCTGCGCGTCATCTTCCCGCGCTAGCCACGTCACCGCCCGCGCACAGAAGAGCGCCCCGACCCATCAGGGATCGGGGCGCCCGAACGCTCGGATGCCGTGCAGCCTAGCGCGCGGCGGCCTGGAGCATGGCCTTGACCTCGGTGGCGGTCTTGAGCTTCATGACCTTCTCGGTGAGGGCGTCGGCGTCGGCCTTGGTCCACTCGGAGATGATGCGGCGCGTGCGCAGGATCGACGGCGCGGACACGGAGAACTCGTTCAGGCCGAAGGACAGCAGCACCGGGATGAGCAGCGGGTCGGCCGCGGCCTCTCCGCACATGCCGACCATGATGCCGGCCTTGTTGCCCTCCTCGATGATGCGCTTGAGCGAGCGCAGCACGGCGGGCTGGTAGACCTCGTAGAGGTAGCTCACGCGGTCGTTGCCGCGGTCGGCGCACATGGTGTAGCCGATGAGGTCGTTGGTGCCGATGGAGAAGAAGTCGCACTCGGCGGCGAGGTCGTCGGCGATCAGCGACGCGGCGGGCGTCTCGATCATGGTGCCGACCTCGATGTCCTTGTTGTAGGCCACGCCACGCGCGTCAAGGTCGGCCTTGCACTCCTCGACGAGCTCCTTGACCTGGCGGATCTCATCGATGTTGGTCACCAGCGGGATCATGATCTTGATGTCGCCGAAGGCGGAGGCGCGCAGCAGCGCCGTGAGCTGGACCTTGTACTGGTCGGGGTTGTTCAGGCAGTAGCGGACCGCACGGTACCCCATGAAGGGGTTCTCCTCCTTCTGGAGGTTGAGGTACGGAATCTCCTTGTCGCCGCCCACGTCGAGCGTGCGGATGATGACCGGCTGGTCCTTCATGCGCAGGGCGACCTTCTGGTACGCGGAGAACTGCTCGTCCTCGCTCGGGAGCTCCTTGGCGTCCATGAACAGGAACTCGGAGCGGAAGAGGCCCACGCCCTCGCAGTCGTGCTCGGCGGCCACGTTGGCGTCGTCGGGGTTGCCGATGTTGGCCACGAGCATGACCTTCTCGCCGTCACCGGTGACCGTGGGCTTGCCGCGGTAGGCCTCGAGCGCGGCCTTCTCCTCGGCGAACTGCTTGGCCTTGGCGCGGTAGTGGGCGAGCTCGTCGTCGGTGGGGTTGACGATGACGCGGCCGCGCGAGCCGTCGACGATGACCATGTCGCCGGTCTTGACGTTCTTGGTGCAGTCGGCCACCGAGAGCACGGCCGGAATCTCGAGCGCGCGGGCGATGATCGCGGAGTGCGAGGTGCGGCCGCCGGTCTCGGTGACGATGCCGGCCACGTTGTCCTTGTCGATGTCGGCGGTCATGGACGGCGTGAGCTCGCGGACCACGACGATGGAGTTCTCGGGCAGCGTGGAGAGGTCCACCAGCTCCTGGCCCAGCAGGTCGGCGAGAAGGCCGGTCTTGACGTCGGCGACGTCGGCTGCGCGCTCGCGGAAGAGCTCGTCCTCCATGTTGGAAAACATGTTGTAGTACATGTCATAGGCCTCGGAGACGGCCTGCTCGGCGCACATGCCGCTCTCGATGGAGCTGTTGACCATGTCCTTGATGCCGTCGTCCTCGGCGAACTCGATGTGGGCGCCCATGATGGCGGCGGCCTCCTCGCCGACCGTCTGCGTCATGCGCTCGATCTGCGCGTTAGTCTGCTCGATGAACTTGGCGACCGCCGCGGCGTAGCGCTGCTTCTCGTCGCCGGCGTCCTCGGGCGCGTGCGGCGTGAAGCTGAGGTCCGGCTCAACGGCGACGCGCGCGACGCCGATGCCAATGCCGTCAGATGCGTTGACTCCCTCGTACATGTTCTCTCCCCCTACGTCGGGCCGCTCGCGCGGCCGCACACCTGAAATGTCCACGCCCCCGCGGGGCGTCTGAACCAACTGAGGGCTAGGCCTTGGAGGACGCCTGGGCCTCGGCGGCCAGCGCCTCCTCGCGCTCCTTGGTCTGCTGCATGTCCTGCGCGATGGTGCCGGGGATGGCGCGGCCCATCTTCTTGTAGAGCGCGGCCACCACGCGGTCGACCGTGGAGCGCTTGGCGATGCCCTTGCTCGCCGCCGTGGCGGTACCGCAGGCGCCGGCGAAGATCAGCGCCGTCTCGTAGTCCACGCCGCGCGTGACCTGCGCGAGGAAGCCCGCGACCATGGAGTCGCCGGCGCCGGTGGCGTTGACGAGCTTGATCTTGGCCGTGGGGACGATGTGCTCGGCGCCATTCTCGTCCAGCAGCAGCGACCCGTGGCCGCCGCAGGAGATGATGACGTTGCGGGCGCCCGCGTCCTGGAGCTTGTGCGCGTAGGGCATGCACTCCTCGGGCTCCTCGATGTTGACGCCGTAGATGCGGCCGACCTCGTGGTTGTTGGGCTTGATGAGGAACGGGTGCATCTCGAGGGCCTCCATGAGCAGCTGGCCCGGGGCGTCCACCACGAACTGGATGCCGCGGCCGCCCAGGCGGCGCATGATCTGGGAGTACATGTCCTCGGGGAGCGAGTTGGGGATGGAGCCCGTGAGCACGAGCGTGTCGCCGGCGTTGACGACGTCCATGCGCTCGAGCAGCTCGTCGACCTTCTTCTCGGGGATCTTGGGGCCCATGCCGTTGACCATCGTCATGACGATGCCGTTGAGCTTGATGTTGATGCGGGTGTAGCCGCGGTCGAGCAGCACGAAGTTGCTCGCCACGCCCTTCTCCTGCAGGCGGCGCAGGAGGTAGTCGCCCGTGAAGCCGGCGGCGATGCCCATCGCGATGCTGGGGACGTCGAGCTCGTTGAGGAGCGTGGAGATGTTGATGCCGTTGCCGCCGCAGTGCAGCTCCTCGGAGGAGGAGCGGTTGGTGAAGCCCATGTCGAGCGTCAGGGGGTGCATCACGTAGTCGAGGGCGGGGTTCAGCGTCATGGTGTAGATCAACGTGTGCTCCTTCCAACAGGCAGACTCAGGTGTAAGTATGCCGCATCTTCGATTGGCGCCCGCAGAGAAATACGCGAGCGCGCCTGCCGCCGCCGTCAGAGGCACCATACGGGCCGGACGTCGCGAGGACGCCCGGCCCGGGCTCTGACCGATGGTGCGCCCTGAGGGACTCGAACCCCCGACCTTCGGATTAGAAGTCCGCGGCTCTATCCAGCTGAGCTAAGGGCGCGTCGGCTGGCGCGAGGCCATTTTAGAGCATGCCAAAGGCTCGCGCGGCGAGAATGCCCATCACGGTCTTGGCGTCGTCGAGAAGACCGAGGCGGATGGCCTCCACCGCGGCGCCCAGCTCGACCCAGACCGTGTTGACGAGCTCTCCGTCATCCGGGCGCGCCGGACCCTGCGAGAGGCCGCGCGCCAGGTAGACCGAGGTGTGCTCGTCGGTGAAGCCGGGCGAGCCGTACGACTCCACGAGCGGCTCCAGGCGCTCGGCCACGAGCCCGGTCTCCTCCGCGAGCTCGCGCGCGGCGGTGGCGGCGCGGTCCTCGCCGGGGTCCACCTTGCCGGCGGGGATCTCCAGCGTCGCGCGCCCGAGCGCCACGCGGTACTGCTTGACCAGGCAGACGCGACCGTCGCGCACGGCCACCACCCCGGCGCCGCCGTGGTGGCGCACCAGCTCGCGCGGGGCGCGGCTGCCGTCGGGGAGCTCCACCTCGGCGAGCTCCACCGAGAAGATCCGGCCGGTCCAGGGGCGCTCGGAGCGCGTGACGCGCTCGGCGAGCGCGGGATCGGGCGCGAGCGCGGCGCGGACGGACGCGACGTCATCGAGGTTGGTTGGCATGTTCCCTCCCGTCTTCGGCACGTTCATTGTGCCACGGGCGCGGGGCACGGGGCGCGGCGGGCGACAAGGGCGCAGGACGGGGTGCCGCGGCTACGCGGGCTCGAAGGCGCCGGTCGCGTAGTCGATGTCGTAGCCCGCGGCGGCGTTGAAGACCTCCACCTCGACGTCTATCGAGCCGTCCGAGCTGCGCACGTCCACGACGACGCTGCGCGGCAGCAGCTCCGAGCCCTCGTAGACGGGCGTCGCGGCGTAGTAGACGGTGCCGTCCGGGTGCGCGCGCAGCCAGTCGCGCGCGAGGCCCTCCGTATAGGCCATGCCGCCGTCCTGGCCGTGGTTGTCGCCCACGTTCTGCGTGCGCGTTCCGGTGACGAGGTTCTGGACGTCGTCGGAGCCGCCGAGCGACTTGGCCAGCAGGTGGCTGCGGTTGAAGAGGTAGCCGCGGTAGTCCGAGCCGTCCGGCATGGGGATGGTGACCTCGGCGTTGTGGCCCCAGCCCGCCGGCCGGACCTCCGAGAGGTCGGCGCGCTCGCGCTCCGAGCCCGCTGCGGCCATCTCGGGCGTGACCGTGGCGACCACCCGCCCGGCGCGGCCGAGCCGGTCGACGCCCGCGTAGCGCGCCTCGCCGGGGGCGGGCTCGTCCTCGACCACGGCGGCGCCGAGCACGCGGTAGTAGTCGGGATAGGCCGACGCGTCCCACGTGCCGGGGACCTCCGCACCCGCGGCGACGGTGGGCGCCTGCGTCAATGGGGCGTTCTGCGCCGACAGCGCCCCGCCCCCGATGCCCGCGGCGAACGTGACGACGAGCGCGACGACCAGCGCGAGCGGGTGACGGGCCCGTATCCCTCTTGGCAGACGTCCCCTTCGCGCCATGTGCGCCCTCCCCTCGCGTCGCCGTTGGGGGCAGGATAGCACGACCCCCGGACGGATTCGGAGCGGCGCGAGGGACGGCGAGCACTTCAAGATTGCGGGAAGTCGGAGGGTTCTTCTCGCCAGCGCTCAGGAATCGCGGAAAGTCTGACGTTGCAATCACAGACTTGCGGGGTTTTCTGAGCGTATGGCGTGCGGACCCGCAGACTTCCGGGGATTCGGAAGCACCCGACGGGGCGAGAAACCCGCGAGGCACGAGAACGGCCGGGCACCCGTGGGCACCCGGCCGAAACATTCGTGGTGGATCGTCAGGGGTTCGAACCCTGGACCTTGGGATTAAGAGTCCCCTGCTCTACCAGCTGAGCTAACGATCCGATGGGGTGGGCGAAGGGTCTCGAACCCTCGACCTACGGAGCCACAGTCCGTCGCTCTACCAACTGAGCTACGCCCACCATCTATGTCCGCTGCGCGAGGCAGCTTGACTAGTATGCACGACCGCGCCGCGGCGCGCAAGGGTCAATTTCCCGGGACCGGCAACCTCCTCACGACGAGCAGCGCGCGAGACCCGCGGCCAGCATCCCCGTCACAGCAGCCCCTCCCAGGTGAGCACCGACTCGGTCATGAGGAGGCGCTTGAGCGGCTCGAGGTCGCCCTCCAGGTGGAAGACGTCGAGCGCCGCGTGGTAGGCGGCGTGGTTCTGCGCGTGGACCACGATCGGCGGCATGCCCATCGCGAGAAGGACGCCGTTCATGAGCAGGCGCGCCGTGCGGCCGTTGCCGTCGGCGAACGGGTGAATGTCGAAGAGCTTGGCGTGCAGGTACGCCGCGATGGTGAGCGAGCGGCGCCCCTCCTCGAGGTAGGTGTTCACGTCGTCGGCGAGCACCCCCACCGCGTGCGGCACCTCGGCCGCCGGGATGCCCACGCTCGCCGGGCCGCCCACGTAGTCGCCGAGCTTGAAGGTGCCCGGGCGCTCGTCGGCGAGCAGCAGCTTCTCGCTGTAGGTGCCCATGGTCACGAGCTCCTGCGCCTGGCAGACGAGCTCCTCCGAGAGGCACGGGTCCTCGGCCAGCTTGCGGCGCGCCAGCTCCCACGAGACCTTGAGGTTGTAGGTCTCCATGAGCATGAGGACGTCGCCAGTGTATCCCGAGACCGTGCCGCGGTCGACGATCTCGCGCACGATGGCATAGGTGAGCTCGGCGTTCTCGATCTTCTCGGAGTTGTAGACGTAGTCGGGCTCAAACTCGGCGAGAAGCTCCTCGCGGCGCTCGTCCGTCAGGGCGTCCCACTGGTCGCGCAGGTCGTGGTAGGTGGCCTTGATGGATTCGGACATGGGACCCCCTTCCCGGGCGTTGACTTGGGGGCATTGTAGGGCGCGCCGCGCCGGCGGCGGGCGGCGACTCCGGCAGCGGCGGGCGCGCGTCGGCGGAGGGGCGGTGCGGGGGCGAGAGATGAGGGCACGACTGCGGGGACAACAACTGGTTACGTACACTCTCGGCGGTTACGTACGCATTTTGAAGGTTGATATAGTGTCAACTATAGAGGAAACCGCAGGTCGCTGGGTTAGACCTCTCGATATCAGGGTTGCAACAGTGTACGTATCCGCTCAGAGTGTACGCCGATACTGTTTAGTGGCCCGGGAGCCCGTTCCGGGCTATGATGCGCGGCGCGGGGCGGTGGCTCCGGAGTGTGCCGG
>NZ_CBIFYV010000018.1:0-6854 GCF_966187215.1 Thermophilibacter sp. | reverse complement strand
CCTCTCCCCTCCCTCCCCCCCCCCCCCCCGCACGCATGTAACCCGAAGGAGAAACCATGGGCTCTGCCAACTCCGGCGAGCAGCAGGCGAGAAGGCCGCGGGGCCGCGTGTCCTCGTTCTTCCTCGACGACCACCGCTACGTGCTCCTGGGCACGAGCGCGGTGGCGTTCGTCGGCATGCTGCTCTCGAGCTCCCTGCGTCCCGCCATGAGCTTCCTCGCCCACGCGTTCACGGTGGAGCTCGTCATGTACTACCTGCTCGCGGCGTGGCTCGTCGTGAGCGCGGTGGCGCTCGTCTTCAAGCTCACCCACTGGAGGAGCTACGCCGAGACGTCGCCCTTCGTGCGGCCGGCCGCGCGCCGCGCCCTGCGCTACGCGTCGTACGTGGTGTGGGCCCTCGCGCTCGTCCTCGTGGTCGACCGCCTGGTCCTGGGGTTCGCCTCGTCGTGGGCGGCCGCCACCTCCGCCGCCGACCGACCCTCCGGTGACTTCCTCCAGAACATCATCTGGATGTTCTGGACGAGCCGCCAGACCTACGTCACGGGCATCACCACCACGGTGTCCCTCGCGGTCTTCGGCACGGTGATCGCGTTCTTCCTGGCGCTTCTGCTCGTGTTCTGCCGCATCCAGGCCATCGACCGCCCCGACAACGACTTCGTCCGCTTCTGGAAGGTCGTGGGCACCGGGTTCGCCAGGGTCTACAGCACGGTGGTGCGCGGCACCCCCATGATGGTCCAGGGCCTCATCATCTACTACGGCATCATCGGCCTGATCCAGGCGACGGGCACCTACAGCGGCGCCGAGCTCAACCAGATCTGGTCGCCGTTCAACGCCGGTATCGTGACCATCGCGCTCAACTCGACCGCTTACATGATGGAGGTCCTGCGCGGCGGTATCGCCTCGGTGGACCCCGGTCAGATGGAGGCGGCCCGCTCCCTCGGCCTCTCGCAGTGGCAGGCCATGCGCAAGGTGGTCTTCCCCCAGGGCATCAAGAACTCGATTCCGGGACTCTCCAACGAGCTCGTCATCAACATCAAGGACTCCTCGGTCCTTTCGATGATCAGCGTGTTCGACCTCACGTTCGCGGCGCGCACCATCGGTGGCAACTACTACGACTACTTCCCGGCCTATCTGGTCGCTGCCGCGATCTACCTGGTGCTCACCTCCATCGCCACCACGATCCTCGGCCGGGCGGCCAGGCACTTTGACGTGAAGCCCGAGCCCGTGGGCAGCTCGTCCGACCAGAACCTCGTGGGTGAGGAGTAAGCCATGGCAGAGAACAACCCCGGCGCCGCGACGACCGCCGAGCCCATGATCCGCGTGGAGGGGCTGCGCAAGTCCTTCGGCTCGCTCGAGGTGCTGCGCGACATCAACCTCGAGGTCATGCCCGGCCAGGTGGTCACCATCATCGGGCCCTCGGGCTCCGGCAAGTCCACCCTGCTGCGCTGCCTCAACCTGCTCGAGACGCCCGACGCCGGCCACGTGTGGTTCCACGGTCAGGACCTCGCGGCCGAGCACGTTGACGTGAACAGCCTGCGCGAGAAGATCGGCATGGTGTTCCAGGGCTTCAACCTGTTCAACAACATGAACGTGCTCGACAACTGCACGCTCGCGCCCGTGACGCTCAAGAAGATGGGCAAGGCCGAGGCGCAGGAGGTCGCGCTGCGCCACCTCGAGTCCGTGGGCCTCGCCGACTTCGCGCGCGCCGACGTCAACAACCTCTCGGGCGGCCAGAAGCAGCGCGTGGCCATCGCGCGCGCCCTGTGCATGAGCCCCGAGATCATGCTCTTCGACGAGCCGACCTCGGCGCTCGACCCCGAGATCGTGGGCGAGGTGCTGGAGGTCATGCGCCGCCTCGCCGCGGACGGCATGACGATGGTCGTGGTCACGCACGAGATGGCGTTCGCGCGCGGCGTCTCCGACGAGGTCGTCTTCATGGACGGCGGCGTCATCGCCGAGAAGGGCGCGCCCGAGCGGCTCTTCTCGGCTCCCGAGCAGCCGCGCACCCGCGAGTTCCTCGCCCGCTACCTCGAGGGGTAGTGGAAAAGGGACAGTCCCTTTTCCACATTCCGTCGAGGCGCGCGTGGGTATACATCCCTTGCTCGGCAAAACGTCGAGGGGGGAGACATGCCAAGGACGGCGAGAAGGACGTCAGCGTCCGGGTTCTACCATGTTGTGGTGAGGGGAAACGGTCGGCAGAGCCTCTTTGAGGACGATGCCGACCGTTGCGCGTTTCTCGGGTTGCTCGACCGGGCGGTCGAGGGATCTGGCGTGCGCGTGATCGCGTGGTGCCTCATGGCCAACCACGTCCATCTCGTGCTCGAAGACCCCGAGGGGTCGATGGCCGGCGTTATGAAGTCGCTCGAGACGAGCTATGCGCAGCGCTATAACAAGCGCCACGACCATGTTGGCCACGTCTTTCAGCAGCGCTACTTCAGCTCGCCGATTGAGTCTGAGGCATATCTGCTCGAAGCGGTGCGCTACGTGCACAACAACCCCGCCAAGGCCCGGCTCTGCTCGGCTGAGGAGTACCCGTGGAGCAGCTACCACGAGTACGCGGGGCGCCCGCGGCACGCGGACACCGGGCCGGTTCTTGAGACGCTGGGTGGCCCGGACGCCTTCGCCACGTTCATTCGCGATGACGCGTCGCTCACGTATCGTCCCCCGGTTCGGCCGCGCATCCCGGACGGCGCGGTCGGGGCGGTCGCCGCAGAGGTTCTTGGACCCGTTCGCGCCTCTGACCTCAAGGGTCTGGAGAAACGCGAGCGCGATGCGCTACTCTGTGAATTGCGGGATGCCGGCCTGTCCGTGAGACAGATTGAGCGACTGACCGGCATCGGCAGGGGTATCGTCGAACGCGCCGGCAGGCGCTGATGTGGAAAAGGGACTGTCCCTTTTCCACGTTTGAGGAGGCAGCCATGCGGGACGGGTTCGTGAAGGTCGCGGCGGTGACGCCGGAGGTCCGCGTGGCCGACGTCCGCTTCAACACCGACGCGTGCGCGGAGGCCGCGACGCGCGCCTGCACCGAGGAGGGCGCCGTTGTGGTGGTGCTGCCCGAGCTCGCGCTCACGGGCTACACCTGCGAGGACCTCTTCTGGCAGGACGCGCTGCTCGACGCCGCCGAGGCCGCCCTCGCCGAGTTCGCGGAGCGCACCGCCGACCTCAACGCCCTCCTGCTCGTGGGCGTGCCGGTTCGCGTGAACGCCAAGCTCTACAACTGCTGCGCCGCGGTCTCCGCGGGCACGGTCCTCGGCGTGGTGCCCAAGCGCCACATCCCCACCTACCACGAGTTCTACGAGGGACGCCACTTCGCCCCCGGCACGGCCGACATCGTGCCCATCGACGTGGCGGGCCAGCTCGACGTGCCCTTTGGCACCAGCCAGCTCTTTGCGTGCGAGGAGCTCCCGGAGCTCGTGGTGGCCGCGGAGATCTGCGAGGACCTGTGGGTCCCCGAGCCGCCGTCCGTCGCCCACGCGCAGGCCGGTGCCACGCTCGTCTGCAACCTCAGCGCCTCCAACGCGCTCGTCGGCAAGGCCGACTACCGCCGCAGCCTCGTGTGCGGCCAGAGCGCGCGCCTGGTCTGCGGCTACGTCTACACGAGCGCCGGCACCGGCGAGTCCACGCAGGACCTGGTCTTCTCGGGCCACGACCTGGTCGCCGAGAACGGCCGCCTGCTCGCGGAGGGCAAGCCCTTCGGCGAGGGCATGGCCGTCTCCGAGGTCGACGTGCGCCAGCTCGCGGCCGAGCGCCGGCGCATGTCCACGTTCGAGACCGCGGCCAGCCCGCTCCAGCGCGACTATCGCGTGAGCCGCTTCACGCTGGACGTGCGCCCCACGCGCCTGACGCGCTGGGTGGACCCGCACCCCTTCGTGCCGTCCGACCCGACCCGCCGCGCCGAGCGCTGCGAGGACGTCTTCAACATCCAGGCGCACGGCCTGGCCAAGCGCCTCGCGCACACGCGCTCGCGCCACGCGGTGATCGGGCTCTCGGGCGGGCTCGACTCCACGCTCGCCCTGCTCGTCGCCGTGCGCGCGTTCGACCTGCTCGAGCTGCCGCGCTCGGGCGTCATCACGGTCACCATGCCGGGCTTCGGCACCACCGACCGCACCTATAACAACGCCTGCGAGCTCGCGCGCGCCGTCGGCGCCGAGCTGCGCGAGATCGGCATCGCCGACGCCGTGCGCCAGCACTTCTCCGACATCGGCCACGACGAGTCCGTCCACGACGTCACCTACGAGAACTCTCAGGCCCGCGAGCGCACGCAGATCCTCATGGACGTGGCCAACCAGGAGGGCGGCCTCGTCATCGGCACCGGCGACCTCTCCGAGCTGGCCCTGGGCTGGGCCACCTATAACGGCGACCACATGTCCATGTACGCGGTCAACGTCGGCGTGCCCAAGACGCTCGTGCGCCACCTGGTGCGCTACGTGGCCGACACCTGCGGCGACGACGCCGAGGCGCGCGTGCTGCTGGACGTGCTCGACACGCCCGTCTCGCCGGAGCTGCTGCCAGCGACCGGCGACGGCACGATCGTGCAGCGCACCGAGGACCTCGTGGGTCCCTACGAGCTGCATGACTTCTTCCTCTACGAGGTCCTGCGCCACGGCGCGTCCCCGTCCAAGGTCTATCGCCTCGCCCGCCACGCGCTGGGCGAGAAGTACGACGACGAGACGATCCTCTCGTGGCTCAAGGTCTTCTACCGGCGCTTCTTCGCGCAGCAGTTCAAGCGCAGCTGCCTGCCCGACGGCCCGAAGGTGGGCTCGGCGGCCGTGAGCCCGCGCGGCGACCTGCGCATGCCGTCGGACGCCTGTGCCGCCCTCTGGCTGGACGAGCTCGAGGGGCTGTAGGCGCCGGGGGGGCGGCCCCGCGGGCTATGCGGCCGCCACGGTGAAGACGTAGATGGCGGTGCCGCCGTCGAACCACGTCTCGACCGAGTAGCGCCAGCCCGGCTCCACGGTGAGGGTGACGGCACCGTCCGCGACCTCCCGGTCGTCGACGGACAGGATGTCCTCGTCCACGGCGCCCAGCTCCACGGCCGCTGCCGACCCCGCCTCGCGCGCCGCGGCGGCGAGGTCGCTCTCGCGCCAGCGCACGATGCCGGCCGCGGTGGCGGGTACGTCAAAGCTCACGGTGACCGCGGCGGGGCCGTCGACCGTGGCGCACGGGACGTCCACCCCCTCCACCTGCATGGGGTGCGGCGCGTCCGCGCTGACGGTCCTTCTCGCCCCCTCGGAGTCGTAGCTCCAGGTGTAGCCGCAGGTGAGGGGCGTGAGCGTGACGGAAGCGAGCTCGGTCTGGTACTCGACCGCCGCGCTCGGCGGCTCGGCCGGGTCCCTGGGCGGCCAGAGCTGCGCCACGAGGTCCGCGTACCTCTCGGCGTCCTCGGGCGCGCCCTCCTCGATGACCTCCACCCGGGTGATGCCCGGGTACTGCGCGGGGTAGCTCTCCAGCATGATGCCGTTGCCGGTCACGCGCACGACGTTGCCGGCCGCGAGCTCGGGCGTGCCCTCGGGCAGGGCGGGGAGGTAGGGGCTCTCGGTGGCCTGGTCGACGAAGAGGACCTGGTCGCCGCTCGCCCAGGCGACGAGCGCGGTGCTCACGTCCCCCTCCGCGGGACTACCGTCGGAGACGACGTCGATGAGGTAGTCCGCGCTCCCGTCCTCGAACCGGGCGGAGAAGACGTAGCGCCATCCGGGCTCGACCTCGAGGGTGACGCCCTCGTCGGTGATCGCGGACACGGCAACGGGCTCGTCGGCGTCGGCGCCCTCGGCGCGTCGCGAGACCTCAACCTCCGCGGTGGGCTGCGAGAAGTGCACGCGCACGGTCTCGGTCCCTCCGACCTCGAAGTGCGGGACGCTCCCCTCTGCTGTCGCGGGGTCGACGGCGTCTGCGGTGCCGCCGTCCCACGAGTAGCCGGACACGAGCATGTTGATGCCGACCATCGAGGAGCCGCGCCATCCGCTCTGCATGGTGCCGACGGGCGGCTCCCACGTCTGCTGGGGAGCACGCGACGCCAGCGCGGCCGCAAGGGGCAGGATGAGCACGCAGAAGACGAGCCTTCTCAGGATGGGGGTGACGTGCGCCTTCATGGGTCTGCCCTCCCGTTTGGTTGTAAGGCCATCGTAGCTTGAGCGCATGGCACGCGGGCCGGCCCGTCGGGAGGGTCGGCGAGCGGCGAGCCGCCTGACGCGCGCTCTTCTCGCCTGCGCCCGGCGCCCTCAGAAAATCTAAGTCTCGCGACTAAGATTTTTTCTTGCGCGGTGGTATAAGTCCGTGCGGCTGGGTATGATTCTGAACGTTGGATTGAGCGGCGCACGCAAAGCGCCGTCGGAACGCGCGCCCCGCGCGGGCGCCCAAGAAGGAGGATCCTGAACATGACTCTGAAGCCGCTTGGTGACCGCGTCCTCGTCAAGCCCGCCCCCAAGGAGGAGAAGACCTCCACGGGCCTCTACATCTCGAGCGGTGCCCAGGAGAAGCCGCAGCGCGGCGAGGTCATCGCCGTGGGCGCCGGCAAGGTCAACGACAAGGGCGAGCGTGTCGCCCTGGACGTGAAGGCCGGCGACCAGGTCTTCTATGGCAAGTTCGGCGGCAACGAGGTGAAGATCGACGGCGAGGACTACCTGCTGCTCCGCGCCGACGACATCTACGCCATCATCGAGGACTAACTCCCGGTGTGGAAAAGGGATAGTCCCTTTTCCACCCTTGCTCGCAACGTGGAAAAGGGACAGTCACTTTTCCACAATCGGAAAGAATTAAGCAATGGCTAAGGACATCGTTTTCGGCACAGACGCTCGCGCCCAGCTCGCCAAGGGAGTAAACACACTGGCTGACGTCGTAACCACCAAAAGGGGCCAC
>NZ_CBIFYV010000017.1:0-3497 GCF_966187215.1 Thermophilibacter sp. | reverse complement strand
TTCGAGAAGGCCGTCGAGGGGCGTATCCCCGTCGCCGTCATCCCGATGGTCGACTACGGTCGCATGAATGCCGCCAAGATTCTCGATGACGTCAAGAAGATGCTCGGCTAGTCAGCTAGGAGGCTGAGATGGAAGACATGGACGAGCTCGAGCAGATCTGCTTCGAGATCATCAGCTACGTGGGCACCGCCAAGTCCTGCTACGTCAACTCGATCGCCAAGGCCAAGGAGGGCGACTTTGCCACGGCGGCTGAGCTGGTCAAGCAGGGTGACGAGGCATACAACGGAGGCCATGAGGTGCACATGAGGCTGCTTCAGGCCGAGGCGTCCGGCGCGGGCAAGAAGACGCTGCCGCTGCTCCTCCTCCACGCCGAGGATCAGATGGCGAGTGCCGAGACCTGCAAGCTCATGGCGCTGAACTTCGCTGACACCTATCGTGAGCTGCTCTCCCTTAAGGAGAAGCTCAACGCGTAGACGCAGCGGGGTGTGACTGACGGGCCGGGGTCGCCGAAGACGGTGCCCCGGCCTATTGCTGTCTGATAGCCTTTGGCAGGGCAATCCGTTTCCCTGATTGGGGGCCGCCATGGACTTTGCGAATGTCGACAAGCGCCTGCTCTCGCTCAAGTGCGATCCCGACCGCATCCTGGAGTTGCGTGCCGAGTGGCCGGACGCGGTCCTGCCCGGCTACTACTCCGACGGGCGCACGTGGATCTCGGTGGACCTCGACGCCGACCTGCCTGAGGGGCTCGTGCTCGACCTCTGCGACATGAGCTACGAGCTCGTCTTTGCCCGGCTGTCCAAACGCGTGCGGAGCGAGATTGCCGGCGGGTAGCCGCGCAACAAAGCGTTGCTCGACGGACGGTCGAGGCTCCGGGACAATGGGCGAGAAGGACCCGACGAGAGGAGCTTCCCGATGATCATGCTCAAGGACGCCCTGCCCGCCTGCGCCGCGAGCTCGGGCTCACCCAGGAGGAGCTGGCGCGCCGGCTCTACATCACGCGCCAGGCCGTCTCCCGCTGGGAGCGCGGCGAGATGCGCCTTCTAAAAATTCGCGACTGTCCCCTTCCAGCGAGGTGTCACGTCTAAGAATTGCCGCATGCCCCCCTTCGGCGAGAAGGTCCCATCTAAGAAATCACGCGTGTCCCGGTTTTGGGGGAAATCCCGTCTAAGAATTGGCTATCGTCCCGGCGCGGAGCGGCCCCGAGGGCCGGGACATGCGGCAATTCCTAGAATCCGGCGCCCCAACGGGCGGGACATGCGCGATTTCCTAGACGTGCCGGCCGCGTGATCCAAAAGGGGACAGGTACCTTTTGGATCACGCGGCGTTGCCGCTGGGGGTGGTTTCCGAGGGCGTGGCCTGGCCATTTTGTGCGCCGGAGCCGCCCGTTGCGCCAGACCCGCCGGTTGCGTCGGAGTCGCCGTTCGCACCGGATCCCCCCTGGTCGGAGGTGGTGCCGGAGCCGTCGGTGGCGCCGCTGCCGTCGGTCCCGCCGTCGGGCGCGGTGCTGCCGTCCGTGCCCTCGTCGCCGTCCGTGTCCTGCGTGGTGTCCTCGGTCGGCTGCTGCGTGGGCTGGGTCGGGTCGTCCCGCGTGGGCTCCTCGTCGGGCACGGCCTGCGGGGTCGGGGTCGTCGTCTGGTCCTGCGTCTCGGTCTGCTCCTCGGCCGCGGGCTCGCTCGGGGCCGCGGGCGCGGGCCCGATGCCCGAGCCGCGCGTCGCCACGCTCACGACCAGCGCGAACGCCAGCACCGCCACCACGCCGGCCGCGCAGGCGAGCAGCGCCACGCGTCGGCGCACCCGGGCGCGCTCCCGCTCGCGGGCGGCGTCGCGCACCTCGCGCGGGGCGATCGGCGTGCCCGAGGCGGCCACGGCCTCCACGCGCGCCCTCCCGGAGACCGAGCCGGCTCGCTCGGGCGTGCCCGTGCCCGCGCCCCTCTCGCCGCCTGCGTCGGAGCCGAGCTCGCGGAGCTTCTCGGCGGAGCTGTGCAGGATGTTGCGGTAGACCTGCGTGGCCACCGACGACGCCACGGCGCCGAGCACCGCGCCGATGATGGAGCCCGCGATGCCGATCTGCGCGGACAGCGCGAACGACGTCGCCGCCGCCAGCGCGGTGGCGAGCAGCTGGGAGACCGAGAAGTCCCCCAGGATGCCGTGCCGCTCCCGCTCCCGCTCGTCGCTCTCGCTCACCGCTGCCTCCCTCTCTCACGGAGAACCTACCCGCCGCGCGCTCGCGCGGGCCCTCGCGCCCGCGCCCCTCACGAAGACCTTACAACCCGTTCGAAAAAGCCGCCGCGCGCGTGCCCTCCGCCCGCCGCGACGCGGTATTATAGGGCCGTACCGTCCTTCCGTTTCAATTATGGAGGTCACTATGCTCGTCAACGCCACTGCCATGCTCAGGGCCGCCGAGAAGGGTCACTACGGCCTCGGCGCGTTCAACACCAACAACCTCGAGTGGGCGTCCTCGATCCTCGACGCCGCCGAGGAGCTCCAGTCCCCGGTCATCATCCAGTGCACGAGCGGCGCCGCCAAGTGGCAGGTCAGCTACAAGATCGTGGCCGACATGGTCAAGCAGCTCGTTGAGGACAAGAACATCACCGTGCCGGTTGCCCTGCACCTCGACCACGGCACCTACGAGGACGTCTTCAAGTGCATCGAGGCCGGCTTCACCTCCGTCATGTACGACGGCTCCCACGAGGAGACCTTCGAGCTCAACCTCAAGCGCACCGAGGAGGTCGTGAAGGCCGCCCACGCCAAGGGCATCTCCGTTGAGGCCGAGGTCGGCGGCATCGGCGGCGTCGAGGACGGCGTTGCCTCCAACGGCGAGCTCGCCGACCCGCAGCAGTGCAAGGCCATCGCCGACCTGGGCGTCGACTTCCTCGCCTGCGGCATCGGCAACATCCACGGCATCTACCCCGAGAACTGGGCCGGCCTGTCCTTCGACCGTCTCCAGGAGATCAAGGCCCTGACCGGCGACCTGCCGCTCGTCCTTCACGGCGGCACCGGCATCCCCGTTGACCAGATCAAGAAGGCCATCTCCCTCGGCATCTCCAAGATCAACGTCAACACCGACCTCCAGGTCGTCTTCGCCGAGGCCACCCGCAAGTACATCGAGGAGGGCAAGGACCAGCAGGGCAAGGGCTACGACCCGCGCAAGCTGCTCAAGCCCGGCCGCGACGCCATCAAGGCCCGCACCGAGGAGCTCATCAAGGAGTTCGGCTCCGACGGCAAGGGCTGGGCGTAAGCGAGAAGCGCGCCTCTGCCGCACGTGACACGCAGGGCTCGACTCCGCGTTGGCGGGGCCGGGCCCTTTTCGTATGATGGCCGTGCCGTCGCCCTTCTCGATGGTTACGTACACTCGCTCAGGTTACGTACACAGTTGTAAATCTTATTTTCAAGCCCAGATTGCAAAACAGCAGCTCAGAAGGCCGCTGGAGCAAAGATCAAAGTTGCAACAGGGTACGTAACCGCCGGGAGTGTACGCCGATACTGTTTAGTGGCCC
>NZ_CBIFYV010000016.1:0-43171 GCF_966187215.1 Thermophilibacter sp. | reverse complement strand
TTTGGGGGGGGATCTGCCCTCTCCCGTGGGGTGGTATTTAGGGCATGTATAAAAAAAAAAAATGGTCAGCGCCCCCCACCTCTTTTGTTGACCTGCTGCATCCTGACGCTTTAGGCCACAGAACCGTCCGGAAGCCGCAGGTCCATCGCCGTGCGCCACGGGAGGCTCCCCAAGGAATAGAATCTCTGAAAACACCCCAAAACGGGAGGGAGCGGCCATGTTCTGTCCGCGATGCGGATCGCAGCTTCCAGACGGCGCCAGGTTCTGCTCGCGCTGCGGGTCGACGCTCGGCGGCGAGAAGCCCGTGGCGCCGGCCCCGGCGCCCGCCCAGCAGCCGGCCGGCCCCAAGCCCCGCCGCCGTCGCGTTGTCGCGATCGTGGTCGCCGCGCTCGCGGTCCTTCTCGCCGGCGGGGGAGCCGCGTGGTGGTTCCTGCTCCGCCCCCAGCCGGTGTGGGTCGTCACGAACACCGGGAACGCCTGGAACGACTCCATGTCCGACGGCTCGGAGATGATCTTCGCCAACACAACCCCCTATGCGTACGCCGTCATGCTCAAGGCCTGTCCCGACCAGATGCTCTTCACGCAGTTCGGGACTACCGAGCGCGTTCTCGGCACCGATGGGGTCACCCGGAGCCTGACGGTGAACGGCCAGGCCGAGAGCCTCGAGACCGACGACCACGGCAACGTGGTGGCGCTGGTCGGCCGCGACGATGACGTCACCGCCACCAGCTACCGGGTCACCTATGACGACCAAGGACGCCCAACGCGCACGGATACCCTGACGGGCGGCGCGCTCTCGGGCTACGTGCTCTACGCCTATGCCGACGACGGCTCCTTCGTGTGCGACGGCTACGACGAGTCGGGCTCGATCACGCAGCGGCGCAGCGTCGGTGCGGACGGCGTCACGGACTGGGTTGAGGTCTACGACGCGGGCCAGGTGGCGGAGCGCTACGAATACGAGGACGGCGGCCTCTCCTCCCTGATCAGCTATGGGACGGGTGGGGTCGAGACGGGGCGCCGCTCCTACGAGCTCGAGCGTGACGATTCCGGCCGCGTGACGGCGATCGTCTCTTCGGACGGCTACTGGGGCGCGATGGCGCGCAGCGTCGAGCGCTTCGTGCTCGACGACACGACGCTGGCCACGCGCGTCTGCCTTGAGTACGACGAGAACGGCAACGTCGCGCGCGTCTACATCCCCTGGGAACCCGCCGCGCGCGACGCGCTCATCGCGGTGGTGGGCCTCATTCCAAACGAGGATACGATCGTTGACATGCGCTACGAGTACCAGCTCGTGGACAATCCGACGCCGCTCGTGCGCGTGCTTCGTCGCAACCTGCTCTAGCGCGCGGGCGAGAAGGACCTCGAATGACGAGCCCGGCGCCCCACCGTGGATGCCGCGTGAAGAATGGATACGCCCGGACCCGTGGCATTTTGACAACTGCCGCGCGACAGCGTAACGTTCATCGTCGCGTCAATCCGGGGTTTGGGGTGCTGCCCGCCCCTTGAATACGACAAACAGGCACGTAGGAGCTATAGAAGGAGAGAGCTTTGCCTACTATCAACCAGCTCGTCCGCAAGGGCCGCGTGAGCGTCAAGGCCAAGTCCAAGAACGCCGCTCTGCAGCACAACCCCCAGAAGCGCGGCGTCTGCACCCGCGTCTTCACCACCACCCCCAAGAAGCCGAACTCCGCCCTGCGCAAGGTCGCCCGCGTGCGCCTCGTCAACGGCATCGAGGTCACGGCCTACATCCCCGGTGAGGGCCACAACCTCCAGGAGCACTCCATCGTCCTGATCCGCGGCGGCCGCGTGCGCGACCTCCCCGGTGTCCGCTACAAGATCATCCGTGGCGCCTACGACTGCGCCGCCGTGCAGAACCGCCAGAAGGCCCGTTCCCGCTACGGCACCAAGCGCCCGAAGTAGTCACGCCACCCAACGAGCCCCACACCGAAGGAGATAGAACATGCCGCGTCGTGCAGCAGCCAAGAACCACCGTCGCGAGGTCCAGCCTGATGCTGTCTACAACAACCGCCTCGTGACCCAGCTCATCAACAAGGTCCTTCTCGACGGCAAGAAGGCCACCGCCGAGCGCATCGTCTACGGTGCCTTTGACATCGTGGCCGAGAAGTCCGGCGAGGACGCCCTCTCCGTCTTCAAGAAGGCCATGGACAACGTCCGCCCGACCCTCGAGGTCAAGCCCAAGCGCGTGGGCGGCGCCACCTACCAGGTGCCGATGGAGGTCAACTCCCGTCGCGCCACCACCCTTGCCATCCGCTGGATCGTGAACTTCTCGCGCGCCCGCAAGGAGAAGACCATGGCCGAGCGTCTGGCCAACGAGATCCTCGACGCCTCCAACGGCGTGGGCGCCTCCATCAAGCGTCGTGAGGACCTCTTCAAGATGGCCGAGGCCAACCGCGCCTTCTCTCACTACCGCTTCTAGTTCGCCGATCCGAGGAGAGACTACGTATGGCAAAGGTTAAGTACAAGCTCGAGGACCTCCGCAACATCGGCATCATGGCCCACATCGACGCGGGCAAGACCACCACGACCGAGCGAATCCTCTACTACACCGGCAAGACCCACAAGATCGGCGAGGTCCACGACGGCGCGGCCACCATGGACTGGATGGTCCAGGAGCAGGAGCGCGGCGTGACCATCACCTCCGCGGCCACCACGTGCTTCTGGAAGGACCACGTCATCCAGATCATCGACACCCCGGGCCACGTGGACTTCACCTCCGAGGTCGAGCGCTGCCTGCGCGTCCTCGACGGCGCCGTGGCCGTCTTTGACGCCGTGGCCGGCGTCCAGCCGCAGTCCGAGACCGTGTGGCGCCAGGCCACCACGTACGGCGTGCCCCGCATCGCCTTCATCAACAAGTACGACCGCGTGGGCGCCGACTTCTTCCACGCCATCGACACCATGAAGGACCGCCTGCACGCCAACGCCGTGGCGGCCCAGATCCCGATGGGCGCCGAGTCCAACTTCTGGGGTCTCGTGGACCTGGTCACCATGACCGCCTGGGACTTCAAGGAGGACGCGAAGGGCATGATCTACCCCGAGCCCCTCGATGCCATCCCCGACGAGTTCGTCGAGCTGGCCCAGGAGAAGCGCGAGGAGCTTCTCGACGCCGCCTCCAACTTCTCCGACGAGATCATGGAGCTCGTGCTCGAGGAGGAGGAGATCCCCGTTGACCTCCTCAAGGCCGCCCTGCGCAAGGGCGTCATCGCCGGCGAGCTCAACCTCGTCTTCGTGGGCTCCGCCTACAAGAACAAGGGCATCCAGGAGCTTCTCGACGCCGTCGTGGACTACCTGCCGAGCCCGCTCGACGTCGCCGAGATCGACGGCACCGACCTCAAGGGCGAGCCGGCGGTCCGTCACGCCGACCCCAAGGAGCCGTTCTCCGCGCTCGCGTTCAAGATCATGACCGACCCGTACGTGGGCAAGCTCACCTACATCCGTGTGTACTCCGGTCACGCCGACGCGGGCTCCTACGTCTACAATTCGGTCAAGGACAGCCGCGAGCGTCTGGGCCGCATCCTCGAGATGAACGCCAACGACCGCGTTGACCGCGAGGGCTGCTCCGCCGGCGACATCGTTGCCTGCGTGGGCCTCAAGAACACCACCACCGGCGAGACCCTCTGCGACGAGAAGAACCCGATCATCCTCGAGTCCATCGAGTTCGCCACGCCGGTCATCTCCGTCGCCGTTGAGCCCAAGACCAAGGCCGAGCAGGACAAGATGTCCGTGGGCCTGGCCAAGCTCGCCGAGGAGGACCCGACCTTCCAGGTCCACACCGACCACGAGACCGGCCAGACCATCATCTCCGGCATGGGCGAGCTGCACCTCGAGATCATCGTCGACCGTCTGCGCCGCGAGTTCAAGGTCGACTGCAACGTGGGCAAGCCGCAGGTCGCCTACCGCGAGACCGCCGGCAAGGCCGTCAGCCACGTCGAGGGCAAGTTCGTCCGCCAGTCCGGCGGCCGCGGCCAGTACGGCCACGCCATCATCGACATGGAGCCCAACGAGGAGGGCAAGGGCTACGAGTTCGAGAACGCCATCGTCGGCGGCGTGATTCCGAAGGAGTACATCCCCTCCATCGACAAGGGCATCCAGGAGGCGCTCGAGAGCGGCGTCATCGCCGGCTACCCGGTCGTCGACATCAAGGTCAAGCTCGTCGACGGCTCCTACCACGAGGTCGACTCCTCCGAGGCCGCCTTCAAGATCGCCGGCTCCATGGCCATCAAGGAGGCCCTGCGCAAGTCCAACCCCGTGCTCCTCGAGCCGATCGAGGAGGTCGAGGTCGAGACCCCCGAGCAGTACATGGGCGACGTCATGGGCAACCTCTCGGGCCGCCGCGGCAAGATCGAGGGCATGGAGGACCGTCGCGACACCAAGGTAATCCGCGCCAAGGTGCCCCTGGGCGAGATGTTCGGCTACGCCACCGACCTCCGCTCCCAGACGCAGGGTCGCGCGAGCTACACCATGCAGTTCGACTCCTACGAGCCCGTCCCGAAGAACATTCGCGACGAGATCGTCGCCAAGAACGGCGGAAACGTTTCCTAACTCAACGACCCGAGCCCTAGCTCATTTGGAGGTACACAGTGTCAAGCCAGAAGATCAGGATCCGCCTCAAGGGCTACGATCACGAGGTCGTTGATCAGTCCGCGAAGCTCATCGTCGACACCGCCCAGAAGACGGGTGCCCGCGTGTCCGGCCCCATCCCCCTGCCCACCGAGCGCAACCTCTACACGGTCATCCGCTCGCCGCACAAGGACAAGGACAGCCGCGAGCAGTTCGAGATGCGCACCCACAAGCGTCTCATCGACATTCTCGACCCCGCTGCCGCCACCGTTGACTCGCTCATGCGTCTCGACCTCCCGGCCGGCGTTGACATCGAGATCAAGCTCTAGGTCCTAACGCACCTGGGAAGGCCCCCGGTGTTCCACGCGAGAGTGCGCTTCGCGGAACTCTCGCTTAGGAACACCGGGGGCCTTTTGCGTGGTGGCTCTATGGCGCGCGGGGCGAGAAGAGCGTCAGGAAGCCGCACCTCTCTTGGGGGTGCGGCTTCCTGACGTTTGCGGGGTCGAAGGCGTCAGCTTGCCGCACCTCAACAGTTGGGGTGCGGAGTCCTGACGGATTTTGGTTCGGAAGCGTCAGCTTCCCGCACGTCGACGGGCGTCGTCACGCCTGGGCGACGTGCTCCTTGAGGTAGGCGATGATGTCGTCGGACTCGTAGAGCGGCGCGCCGTCGATGAAGAGGCACGGCACCTGTGCCTTGCCGCCCACCTCGACCAGGCGCTCGCGCGCGGCGGGGTCGCGGGTGATGTCGAGCAGCGGCAGCTCGATCCCGGCGCCCTCCATGTAGCGCAGCACCTTCTGGCAGAACGGGCACGTCGGCATGATGAACAGCTCGTAGCTCGCGTTCACGGGTCCTCCTTCGTCGGGGCCTGGCGTTGAGACGATTCTAGCCGGGCGCGAGACGGCCATCGACCACCTGATGCTCGCAACGCGAATCCATTTGTATCGCTCGTGGGGTCAAAAGTGTCGGATGAGCTACCGGAGTTGCCCCCTACGCGATAAGTTTGCGTTAAGCAGCTTGTTGGGAGGGGGCACCGTGAGCCTTGATGTCGTGATCGTGGATGACGTTGAGCGCGAGGCTCGCGAGCTCGCCGCGATGATCGCCGCCGCCCCGCTCGGCCGGGGACTCGCGGCGCGCGTGTGCGCGAGCGCCCCCGAGCTTGAGGAGCTTCTCGATAGCGGGGAGCTGCCCGATATCGTCTTCATGGACGTGCGCCTGGGAGGGGAGAGCGGCATCGAGGCGGTGGAGCGCCTGCTGCCGCCGGGGTGCGACACGCAGGTGGTCTACGTGAGCGGGTTTGAGGAGTCGCACACGCGCGTCTACCGCACCGCGCACGCGAGCTTCCTGCGAAAGCCGTTTCGCCAGGAGGACGTGAGCCTGGCGCTCGAGCAGGTGCGGGCCCGTCAGGCGGAGACCGGCGCCCAGCCTGTTGCGCTGCGTCATGACCACGTGGTCGACGTGGTGCGGCCGCGCGATATCGCCTACGCCGAGAGCGACCGCCGCCATGTCATCGTGCACGCGCGGACGGGCGACCTGCGCGTCTACGGCAAGCTGTCGCAGCTCGAGGCCGAGCTGCCCACGTGGTTCGCGCGCTGCCACCAGAGCTATCTCATCAACCTCGACTACGTGGCGCGCCTTGGCTCCGAGTCCGTGAGGCTGGTGACGGGCGTCGAGCTGCCGGTGAGCCGCAGATGGCGCCCCGCGTTCAAGGAGGCGCTCTTCGCGCGCGTCAGGCGGGGTCTGCTGTGAGCGAACCATCGGACGGGGCGGTGCCCTACATCTTGGTGTTTCTCGCGTTCGTGCCCATGCTGCTCGTGGCGTATCGCTTCACGGAGCGCGTGCTGCGGCCGAGGAGCGTGCCTGCGCTCCGCGCGATCGAGGTCGCGGTGGGCGTCTTTCTCGTCCTGCCCGCGGGAGACCCGACGACCATAGTGACGGTCGTGGTGGCGGGCGCGATCATGCCGGTCGCGTGCTATCGGGGAGACTGGCGCGAGCGCGTCCTCGTGGCGGCGCTCATCCTCACGTCCGTTGCCGTGGCCGAGATCCTGAGCATCTCGTTCTGGAAGGTCGCGACCGGAGGGGCGCCGGCGGTCTCGGTGGCGGCGTCCTGGGAGCGCTACCCAGCCCACGTCGCGTCAACGCTGTTCGGCGCGCTGGTGCTCGGGATGGTGCTGTGGGGCTTCTCGCGGCAGCTTCCCGATGTGCTCGCCTGCCTGCACGAGGGGCAGATCGCGCTCGCGGCGTTTCTCGTGGCGCAGTCGGCGGCCCTGTTTCTCACGTCCGTGGGGTGCATGTTCGACACGCCCGCCACGGGTCCCATCTTCTGGGCGGCCGATGCCCTGTGCGTGCTGAGCCTGGTCGCGGACGTCGAGGTGTTCAGGGCGGCCGGCAGGCTGCGCGTGCGCGGGGAGGAGCGGCGGCGCGCCCGCTTCTACGAGCAGCACGTCGAACGGCTCGCCGCTCAGACGCGCGCCGAGGTGGACGCGATGTCGGAGGTCGCCATGATGCGCCATGACCTGCGGGGCCACTGGGGCGTGCTGCGCTCCCTGGTCTCGCGCGGGGAGCTCGCGGAGGCGGGCCGATACGCGCGGGAGCTCCTGGGCGAGCTGGACGCGGGGTGCGGGGACGGGGGCGCGCGATGAGATGGCTCGTGCTGGCGCTCTCGGCGGCATCGGTGGCGGCGCTCGTCGGCGCGACGGTCGTGCTCGTCGTCCCGTCCCGCCCCATCTCGGGCAGGCAGCGCGCCGCGTTTCTGCTCTGCCCCCTGAGCCAGCTCGCCGTCGCGTCGTTCTCGCTCGCGCTGTACGCGACGGGGGCGCCCGGCATGCTGTCGGCGACGTGCATCGCGGCGTGCTCGCTGGTCTGCCCGGCGCTCGACGTCGCCTTCTTTCGAGCCCTCGCGGCCTCGGAGGAGGCGGGGCTCGCGCGGCAGGAGGCAGAGGCGGCGCGCGAGCAGTACGAGGCGCAGCTCGCCCACGCGCGCCGCGTGAGGGAGACGTGCCGGTCGCTCGAGGAGCTGCGCGCCGAGGCTCGCGGGCGGCTGGAGGCGCTGACGGCGGCGCTCGACGAGGGCGACCTGGAGGCCGCCGAGAGATTGCTCGGAAGCGGGGCGGACGAGAAGGGCACGGAGCGGTGCGACCACGTGGTGGCAGCGGCGCTGCTCTCCATGCACGAGCGGCGGTGCGCGGAGCTCGGAATAGGCTGGTCGTGCCGCGCGGAGATCCCCCGCGACGTGGGGCTCACGCCCGTCGAGGTGGGGATGCTCCTCTCGAACCTGCTCGGCAACGCGGTGGGGGCCGCGCACGCGAGCGGCGCGGAGACGCCGTTCGTGCGCGTGGGGGCTCGCGTGGGCCGCGGGTGCCTCGCCGTGCGCGTGGAGAACTCCTGTGCGCCCGGCGCCCGCGTGCCCGAACGAGCCCGCGGCGACGACCTCCCCGAGCACGGCTGGGGGCGCCAGATCGTGGCGTCGATAGCGCGCGACCACGACGGCGAGGTCCGTGAGGAGGTCCGCGACGGGGCGTGGCGGACCGACGTCGTCGTGCCGCTGGGGTAGGGCGAGGGGCCCGCTCGCGGGGCCGCTGTCCCTCTCGTCGTCCAAGTTTTACGGTGGCGCGGTCAGTTGTTGCGTGATCCTTGAACGTTCCCAGGGCGGGGATAGTCTAAAAAGAGTCTGAATCTGGGCTCAGAAGGGAACGTCATGAAACACCCGAGAAGAATCGTCGCTGCGCTCGCGTGCACGCTCGCCGTGGCCCTGGGCGTCCTGGCCCCGAGCGTCGCGAGGGCGGGCGAGGCCACGCCGGGCACGGAGACCATCAATCTATTCACCATCTCGAGCTGCCCGGAGTGCAACGGCCTGCCGCACAACTATGGGACAGGCCGCACCGTCGATCCCAAGCAGCTCTTCGAGCAGGCGGGGAAGACATGGACGGAGCTCAAGTCGTTCGAGAGCTCGGACCCGTCTGTCGTCAGTGTCTCCCAGGACGAGAGGGGCCTTTGGGTTGAGACCTATGACTTGAATAAGGCGGGCGTGGCGTACGTGACGCTCACATCCACCAACGGGGAGGCTGTCACGTTCGAGGTAGACTCGCTCAACATCTATGACCACTGGGATGAGTTTGTCGCCTGGTATAACGAGGGCGATGACGCGGCGAGGCAGTACCTCAAGCAGTTCCATTGTCCCACGCTCGTCGTGGACGACCTTATCCCCTATGAGAAGGCGACGATCCAGACCTCGTGGGGGCAGGCCTACGTCGGCTACACCTACACCTCCACGGACACCGACCGCGTGCTCAACATTGAGACCTCCTTCTCCGTGAGTGACCCCAGCGTTCTCACCGTTGACGAGGACGGTGTCATCACGCCGCTCAAAGCAGGAACGACCGACGTGACCATGACCATCACCGACCTCGCGCACCCCGAGGCCACCTTCACCGACACGGCTACCTACACCGTCATCGACGACGGCGAGGCACCGGCCGAGCCCTGGGCTGCGGACGGCAGCCTGCTGCCCTACACCATCAAGGACGGCGTCATGACCTTTGACGGGCGCCCGGACCTGGGCGAGTGGTACCAGCTCGACCTCGACCTCGGCGAGGGCGTTACGTCGGGCGGCAACATCGGCGGCGCGGCGATGTGGACCATGACCATCGGTGCCAACAGCCTCGATCCGTCCGACCCGCTCTATGACGCCAACGGCTGGAAGGACGGTCCCTTCTGGGTGCGCGCCGACAACCGCGGGGCCTACTCAGGCTATTCGCTGACGGTTCCCGAGGGCAAGGCGCTCTCGACCTCGCTCGAGGGCAAGGGCACCCTCGTGCCCTCCGGCAACGGGAGCATCCTGCTCGTCCAGCTCTCCGGTCCCTCCACGCTGCACGCAAGCGTCGCTGACCAGACGGTCATCACCAACGAGCAGGGCGCGACGCTCGCGCACACGCCCAACGACGGGGATTACGGCTCGGACGGCATGTGGTCCTCGCTCACGCTCGTGACCGACTGGCTCGGCGGAGACGAGGCCCAGACCGCGACCAACGCAGTGGTCGCCGCGGTCCCCGGCGTGACGGGCCACCCGTACGTCTACGACATCCATCTGCTCGACATGTTCGGCGACGTCTTCCAAATTCCCGACGGCGACTCCGTCATCGTGACGCTGCCCATCCCCGAGGACCTCTCGGCCGACGGCCTGCACGTCTTCCACGTGGCCGATGACGGCACTGTGACCGACATGGGCGCCACGGTCGACGCCGAGGCCGGCACCGTGAGCTTCACGACAACGCACTTCTCGACGTTCGTGCTCGCCAACGTCACGTCTGACGACGGGATCGCGGGCAGCGGCTCCGACACGAAGCAGGCATCCAGCGACAAGGACGTCGACAAGAACAAGCTCGCCGCCACTGGCGACGCGGGCTCCGTCGCGGCCCTTCTCGCCGCCGCCTCCGGCTCCGCGGCCCTTCTCGGCGCCCGCGTCCTCCGCAAGCGTCGCTAACAGTTGGGTCCACGATCGTCCTTCCGAGCCCCGGCCCTCTGGGTCGGGGCTCCTTCTGTGCGCGCCCGCTTCCACCTGGCGTCAGTGATTCTGGGTTGCGCATGCCAAGACGCATACGTAGCTCATAACTTCCAATCATTTGGACGGGAAAATGCGAGTTACACATGGCGCGTCACGCCTCAAGGCACGCGTAACTGCGGATTACGGGCACAACCCCGTCGCGGCCGCCGCTTGCTCCCGACCATACGAACGCTTTGGGGGTCCGATTCGTGCGTAAAGGCAGGAGGATGCCTCAAACAAGGAGTAAAACCGCCGCCGCCAACGCCGCCCATGGATACGCCCGGGAGCGCGGAATGCGCAACCGCAGTTCACGGCACTAGAAAATTATGCGTAGACATTGTGAATTCGGAGCGTCGCGTGTAGACTAGACAGGCTGCGCAAAAGGGGACATCTGTGTCAAGTCCCCGTAAGCGCCGCAGATACAGGACGTGGTCCGCTGGGGAGGGGCAACGGGTGCCCCAAGGTCCCATGACCACCGAGGGTTAGGAAAAGGCATGGTCAGCACGATCCTTGGCCGCAAGCTTGGGATGACGCAGATCTGGGACGAGGACGACAACGTCGTGCCCGTCACCGTCATCCAGGCTGGCCCCTGCACCGTCTCGCAGGTCAAGACGAAGGCGACCGACGGCTACGACGCCGTCCAGATCGGCTTCGGAGACATCTCCGCCAAGCACGTCAACAAGCCCATGGCCGGCCACTTCAAGGCCGCCGGCGTGGAGCCCATGCGCTACCTGCGCGAGGTCCGCGTCGAGAACGGCGAGGAGCACCACACCGGCGACGTCGTGACCGTCGCCGACTTTGCCGACGTCAAGGCCGTTGACGTCATCGGCACCTCCAAGGGCAAGGGCTTCCAGGGCACCATCAAGCGCTGGAACTTCTCCCGCGGGCCCATGACGCACGGCTCCCGCAACCAGCGCAAGCCCGGCTCCATCGGCCAGTGCGCCTATCCCGCGCGCGTCCGCAAGGGCCTGCACATGTACGGCCACATGGGCGACGAGCGCGTGACGGTCAAGAACCTCAAGCTCGTCCGCATCGACGCCGAGCAGAACCTGATGCTCGTCAAGGGCGCTGTCCCCGGCGGCAAGAACGCACTCGTCCAGGTCCGCATGGCCTAAGTGCCCGGAAACGTCTTAGGCTAACAAGGAGGACAGAATGTCCAAGTACGCTATCAAGAACGTCGAGGGGGCTGAGGTCGGCCAGGCCGAGCTCTCCGCCGACGTCTTCGGCATCGAGCCGAACATCCCCGTCATCCACCAGGTGGTGACCTGCCAGGACTCCTGCGCGCGTCAGGGCACCCACTCGGTGAAGAACCGCCACGAGGTCTCCGGCGGCGGCGTCAAGCCGTACCGTCAGAAGGGCACCGGTCGCGCCCGCCAGGGCTCCATCCGCGCCGCCCAGTGGACCGGCGGCGGCGTGGTCTTCGGACCCACCCCGCGCACCCACAACAAGCGCATCAACAACAAGATGGTCAAGCTCGCCATGCGCTCCGTGCTCTCCGGCAAGGTCGCCGACCAGGAGCTCGTGCTCGTTGACGCTCTCTCCTTCGAGAAGCCGTCCACCAAGCAGGCCAAGGCCGCCCTCGGCGCGCTCGGCCTGGGCGACAAGCGCGTGACCATCGTGGTGCCGGACGACGACGTCAACACCTACCTGTCGTTCCGCAACCTCCAGGGCGTCCGCGTGATCGGCGTCTCCGAGGCCACCACCCGCACCCTTATCGACAACGGCGCGCTCGTCATGACCGCCGACATCGCCAAGCAGCTCGAGGAGGTGCTCGCTTAAATGAACTCCGCCTACGACGTGATCATCCGCCCGATCGTCTCCGAGCGTTCCTTCGACCTCATGGAGCAGGGCAAGTACACCTTCGAGGTGGCCAAGGCCGCTCCCAAGGAGGAGATCGCCGCCGCCGTCGAGAAGCTCTTCGGCGTTCACGTGGTCAAGGTCAACACCATGAACGTCTCCGGCAAGAAGAAGCGCGTCCGCTACCAGACCCCCGGCACCACGCGCTCCTGGAAGAAGGCCGTCGTGACCCTCGCCGCCGGCGAGACGATCGAGATCTTCGGCAACCAGCAGGCCGCTGAGTAGCAACCCGGCCCGGGCCCCACGGGGCTCGGGCCTCAATGCCGCGCCGTATGGATACGCGCGGTACCGTGGTAATCCGGTGTCGCCCGCCACTCCCTGAGCGGGACGGCCAACGGAAAAGAAGGGAAAGAGTCAATGGCAGTCAAGCACCTCAAGCCCACGAGCGCCGGTCGGCGCTGGCAGACGGTCTCGGACTTCTCCGAGATCACCTGCACCACCCCCGAGAAGTCGCTCCTGGAGCCCCTGCCCAAGAAGGCCGGCCGCAACAACAACGGCCGCATCACCACCCGTCACCAGGGCGGCGGCCACAAGCGCCAGTACCGCAAGATCGACTTCAAGCGCCGCAAGGACGACGTGCCGGCCAAGGTCGCCACGATCGAGTACGACCCCAACCGCTCGGCCCGCATCGCGCTGCTGCACTACGCCGACGGCGCCAAGGCCTACATCCTGTGCCCCGAGGGCCTGCACGTGGGCGACGTCGTCCTGTCCGGCACCAAGGACATCGACATCAAGCCCGGCAACTGCATGCCGCTCTCCGAGATCCCCGTCGGCACCCTCGTGCACGCCGTGGAGTTCCAGCCGGGCAAGGGCGCGGCCATGGCCCGCGCCGCCGGCACCTCGGTGCAGCTCATGGGCAAGGACAACGGCTACGCCGTCCTGCGCATGCCCTCCTCCGAGCTTCGCCGCGTCCTGCTCACCTGCCGCGCCACCATCGGTGAGGTCGGCAACGCCGAGCACTCCAACATCGTGGTCGGCAAGGCCGGCCGCAAGCGCTGGGCCGGCGTCCGCCCGACGGTCCGTGGTACGGTCATGAACCCGGTCGACCACCCGCACGGCGGCGGCGAGGGCAAGAACCACACATCCGGCCGTCCGTCCGTGACCCCGTGGGGCAAGCCGACGAAGGGTTACAAGACCCGCGACCCGAAGAAGGCCTCCAACCGCCTCATCATCCGTCGCCGCAAGTCCAAGTAGTCGGAACACGAGTAGTAGGAGATAGAAAGCATGAGCAGAAGTCTCAAGAAGGGCCCGTTCGTGGAGACTCGCCTCCTCGCGCGTGTCGCCGCTCAGAACGAGGCTGGCACCAAGGAGGTCATCAAGACCTGGTCGCGCTCCTCGACCATCTTCCCCGAGATGGTCGGTCACACGATCGCCGTCCACGACGGCCGCAAGCACGTGCCCGTGTACGTCACCGAGTCCATGGTGGGTCACAAGCTGGGCGAGTTCGCCCCCACCCGCACCTTCCGTGGTCACAAGGCCAACTAGGGGGTAGGGAAGTAAATGGCTCAGAACACCAACACCAACGAGGTCCGCGCGACCGCCAAGTACGTGCGCATCGCGCCGCGCAAGGCTCGCGCCGTCATCTCGCTGATCCGCAACCTTCCCGTCGAGAAGGCCCTCGAGGTCCTGCAGTTCTCGACCCGCGCCGCCTCCGTCGACGTGGCCAAGGTCCTGCGCTCCGCGGTGGCCAACGCCGAGAACAACAACGGCATGCGCGCTGACGACCTCTACGTCAAGCTCGCCTACGTTGACGAGGGCGCCACGCTCAAGCGCATCCGCCCTCGCGCCAAGGGCTCTGCCTCGCGCATCAACAAGCGCATGAGCCACATCACCGTCGTCGTCGCTCCGCGAAAGGAGGCGTAAGCGAGCATGGGTCACAAGGTTCAGCCTACCGGCTTCCGTCTCGGCATCACCGAGGAGTGGCGTTCCCGCTGGTACGCCGATAAGAACTACGCCGAGACCCTCGGCAACGACCTCGCCATCCGCCGCTACCTCGAGAAGCGCCTCGCCAACGCCGCGCTGTCCCGCGTGGACATCGAGCGCGCCGGCGACAAGGTGAAGGTCACCATCTACACCGCCCGCCCGGGCATCGTGATCGGCAAGAAGGGCGCCGACATCGACGTCCTGCGCTCCGACCTCGAGAAGGTCGCCGGCGTGGGCAAGGGCATGGTCAACGTCGACGTGGTCGAGGTCAAGCGCCCCGAGCTCGACGCCAACCTCGTCGCTCAGTCCGTGGCCGAGCAGCTCGAGCAGCGCGTCGCCTTCCGTCGCGCCATGCGCAAGGCCGTCCAGTCCGCCCGCAAGGCCGGCGCCAAGGGCATCCGCATCCAGTGCTCCGGCCGCCTCAACGGCGCCGAGATGGGTCGTCGCGAGTGGTACCGCGAGGGTCGCGTGCCCCTGCACACCCTCCGCGCCGTGATCGACTACGGTCAGTCCACCGCCCGCACCACGATGGGTGCCTGCGGCGTCAAGGTTTGGATCTACCTCGGCGAGAAGCTGCCCGGCCAGGCCACCCCGCGCCCGGCCCTCGAGGGCTCCAGCCGTCCTCGTCGCGGTCGCAACGAGAGGAGGAACCGCTAATGCTCGCTCCTAAGCGCGTTCTCCACCGCAAGGTTCAGCGCGGCTCCATGAAGGGCCACGCCAAGGGCAACACCGAGCTGCACTTCGGCTCCTACGGCATCCAGGCGCTCGAGGCCCACTGGATCACCAACCGCCAGATCGAGGCCTGCCGTGTCGCCATGACCCGCTACATGAAGCGTGGCGGCAAGGTCTGGATCACCATCTTCCCCGACAAGCCCATCACCAAGAAGCCGGCCGAGACCCGCATGGGCTCCGGCAAGGGCAACCCCGAGGAGTGGGTGGCCGTCGTCAAGCCGGGCCGCATCATGTTCGAGATCGACGGCGTGCCCGACGAGGTCGCTCGCGAGGCCCTGCGTCTCGCGCAGCACAAGCTGCCCATCAAGACCAAGATCGTCACCCGCGCCGAGTCCGACGGGGAGGAATAGTTGATGAAGTACAAGGACGTCCAGGCCATGAGCGATGACGAGCTCGCCAAGAAGCTCGAGGAGGGCCGCGCCGAGCTCTTCAACCTTCGCTTCCAGATGGCCACGAGCCAGCTCGACAACACGGCTCGCGTCAAGACCGTGAAGAAGGACATCGCGCGCGTCCTCACCGAGCAGCGCGCCCGTCAGATCGCCGCGGAGAAGTCCGCCGCTCAGAACTAGATCGCAGGAGAATGACTATGGCTGAGACCGAAACCAGAAACGCGCGCAAGGTCATCACCGGGACCGTCGTCTCCATCTCCGGCGACAAGTCCATCACGGTGAAGGCCGACTACCGCAAGCGCCACCCCAAGTACGGCAAGATGATGACCGTCTCCAAGAAGTTCCACGCCCACGACGAGAAGAACGAGTGCGGCGTCGGCGACCTGGTCACCATCATGGAGACCCGCCCGCTGTCCAAGACCAAGCGCTGGCGCCTGGTCGAGATCGTCGAGCGCGCCAAGTAAGTATTCACTGTCGAGCCGCTCCCATGTGCGCCGCACGCTCGGGCGCACCTCTGGGAAGGCACCCCGTTCGGAGGAACACCAATGATTCAGATGGAGACCATGCTCAACGTCGCTGACAACAGCGGCGCGCGGCGCGTGAAGTGCGTCAAGGTCCTCGGTGGCTCCAAGCGTCGCTACGCCGGCCTGGCCGACGTCATCATCGGCGCCGTGCAGGAGGCGACCCCGGGCAGCTCGGTGAAGAAGGGCGACATCGTTCGCTGCGTCATCGTGCGCACCGTCAAGGAGACCCGCCGCAAGGACGGCAGCTACATCAAGTTCGACCAGAACGCCTGCGTGCTGGTCGACAAGGAGGGCGAGCCCAAGGGCACCCGTATCTTCGGGCCCGTCGCCCGCGAGCTCCGCGACCGCAAGTACATGAAGATCGTCTCGCTCGCGCCTGAGACGCTCTAGGGAGTGAGTGAATATGGCGAAGATGAACGTGAAGAAGGGCGACAAGGTCGTCGTTCTCTCCGGCAAGGACAAGGGCAAGGAGGGCGAGGTCCTCGTGGCCAAGCCCGCCGAGGGCAAGGTCGTCGTCGAGGGCGTCGCCGTGGTCAAGAAGGCCCAGCGCCCGACGGCCCAGAACCAGCAGGGCGGCTTCGTCGAGAAGGAGGCCGCGATCGACGTGTCCAACGTCATGCTCGTGTGCCCCAAGTGCGGCAAGCCCACCCGCGTCGGCCACGACGTCGACGACAAGGGCAACAAGGTCCGCGTCTGCAAGAAGTGCGGCGAGAAGTTCTAGGATTCTGACCGCATGACATTCGGGGAGGCCCCCGGTTCCTCTCCAAGAAGTGTGCTTCGCGGAACTTCTCTCCGATGAACCGGGGGCCTTCTCGTCCTTCTCGCTTCACGGGTTCCGCGCTGAGGAATCGACGCATGTCGGAGCTTCTCGCTGGGGTCTGCTCGAAAATCCCCGGAAGTCTGTTGCCGCAACCACAGACTTCCGGGGATTTCTGAGCGCACACGGGTCAAAAGCTCCGACTTGCGGGCAATCCTGAGCGCGTGACGGGACCGCCGCGAGGCGTGGCGAATGTGCAGGAAACGTGCCCTGAGCTTCTCGGCTGCATTCTGCGGAGAAAAGGCATAAACTGTTTCCTTGCGTCTGTAGGTAGGGAGGATTCTGCCTCGGGCGCGTGACATGGCTCCCGGCCTCGCCAGGGTCGGGGGGCGCGAGGTTGGAACCCCGCGCGAACGCCCCAAGAGTTGAAGGAGAGAACATGGCAGACGAGAAGTACGTCCCGCGCCTCAAGGAGCAGTATTTCGCCACCGTGCGCGACGAGCTCCAGAAGCAGTTCAACTACAAGAACGTCAACCAGATCCCCAAGTTCGAGAAGATCGTGGTCAACATGGGCGTCGGCGAGGCCGCCACGGACGCCAAGGCCATCGACGGCGCCGTCGCCGACCTGCGCGCCATCACCGGCCAGCAGCCGCTGATCACCCACGCCCGCAAGTCCATCGCCACCTTCCACCTGCGCGCCGGCATGCCCATCGGCGCCAAGGTGACCCTGCGCGGCGACCGCATGTGGGAGTTCCTCGATCGTCTCATCTCCATCGCCATCCCGCGCATCCGCGACTTCCGCGGCATCTCGCCGAAGAGCTTCGACGGCCGCGGCAACTTCTCGATGGGCGTCACCGAGCAGCTCATCTTCCCGGAGATCGACTTCGACAAGGTCGACCACACCCGCGGCATGGACATCACCATCGTGACCACCGCCCAGACCGACGAGGAGGGCAAGGCGCTGCTTTCCGCCTTCCACTTCCCGTTCAAGGCTGAGTAGGTCGTATATCAATCGGCGACGCGGCATGAGCCGCGCGCCAGGATTTGCACTGAAGGAGGATTTGTGGCTAAGACATCGATGATCGTCAAGGCGTCGCGCGAGCCGAAGTACTCGACCCGCAAGCAGAACCGTTGCCAGCGCTGTGGGCGTCCCCACTCCGTCTATCGCAAGTTCGGCCTCTGCCGCGTGTGCTTCCGCGAGCTTGCGAGCAAGGGCGAGCTTCCTGGCGTCCGCAAGGCCAGCTGGTAGGCGCTCAGGGCTCTGACGCCCAGGCGTCCGCGCCACGGGTACGGGCGAACCGGGCACTCAGGTTCATCATTACCTAAGGAGAAGGATCAATGAAGATCACTGACCCCATTTCTGACATGCTGACGCGCATCCGCAACGCGAACGCCGCCAACAAGGCCGAGGTGTCCATGCCCTCGACCAAGGTGCTCGTTGAGGTCGCGCGCGTCATCTGCGAGGAGGGGTACATCGCTGGGTACGAGGTCGAGGACACGACCCCCCAGAAGACCCTCCACATCACCCTCAAGTACGGCGCCCGCCACGCCAAGGTCATCCGCGGCATCCGCCGGATCTCCAAGCCTGGCCTGCGCATCTACTCCACCGCGGACAAGCTTCCGCGCGTGCTCGGCGGCCTCGGCACCGCCGTCATCTCCACCTCCAAGGGCATGATGTGCGACCGCGACGCCCGCAAGCTCGGCGTCGGCGGCGAGGTCATCGCCTACGTCTGGTAACTCTCGGCAGGAATGAAGGGAGACGATAATGTCTCGTATTGGTAAGATGCCTGTCCAGGTTCCGGCCGGAGTCACTGTGACAGTCAACGGCACCACCGTCACCGTCAAGGGCGGCAAGGGCGAGCTCACCCGCACGTTCTCCGATCTGATCGAGATCAAGGAGGAGGGCGAGGAGCTCCACGTCGTCCGCGTTGACGACAGCACCGCCTCCAACGCGCAGCAGGGCCTCACCCGCACGCTGCTCCACAACATGGTCGTCGGCGTCTCCGAGGGCTTCGAGAAGAAGCTCGAGCTCACCGGCGTCGGCTACCGCGCCACGCTCAAGGGCAAGGACCTCGACCTCTCCCTCGGCTACTCGCATCCCGTGGTCTACCCCGCTCCCGAGAACATCACGTTCGAGGTGCCCGACAACACCCACATCACCGTCAAGGGCATCTCCAAGGAGCAGGTCGGCCAGGTCGCGGCCGAGATTCGCATGAAGCGCCCGCCCGAGCCGTACAAGGGCAAGGGCATCCACTACGAGGGCGAGCACATCCGCAGGAAGCTCGGCAAGGCCGCCAAGTAGTAGCCTGTCTCGGCATGAAAGACCGTCACCCCGTCAGGTGGCGGCACGTCTAAGGAGAAGGAATGAACAAGCATCAGGCGAAGAAGGCCGCACTCAAGCGCCGCGAGCGCCGCGTCCGCGCCAAGATCTTCGGCACGGCCGAGCGTCCGCGCCTCAGCGTGCACCGCACCAACGCCAACATCTACGCTCAGGTCATCGACGATGCCGACGGCAAGACCATCTGCTCCGCCTCGACGCTGAGCCCCGAGTTCCGCGCCACGGGCAAGATCGGCTCCAACAAGGAGGCCGCCGAGTTCGTGGGCGAGCTGGTGGGCAAGCGCGCCGTGGAGAAGGGCGTCACCGAGGTCACCTTCGACCGCGGCGGCCGCATCTACCACGGTCGCGTCAAGGCTCTTGCAGACGGTGCCCGCAACGCGGGCCTGAAGTTCTAGGAGGATTCAATGGCACGAGATCGCAGGCGCCAGCAGGACACGGATCTTCAGGAGCGCGTCGTCTTCATCCACCGCGTCTCCAAGACCGTCAAGGGCGGCCGTCGCATGTCCCTCGTGGCCCTCGTGGCCGTGGGTGACGGCAAGGGCAACGTGGGCCTCGGCATGGGCAAGTCCGCCGAGGTGCCCCTGGCCATTTCCAAGGGCGTCGAGGACGCCAAGAAGAACATGTTCCACGTGCCGGTGACCGAGCACGGCACCATCCCCCACGCCGTCGAGGGTCACTACGGTGCGGGCCACGTGCTGATCAAGCCGGCCATCGAGGGTACCGGCGTCATCGCCGGCGGCCCGGTGCGCCCGCTGTTCGAGCTCGCGGGCATCACCAACGTGCTGTCCAAGTCGCTCGGCACGAGCAACGCCATGAACATCATCAAGGCGGCCGCCGAGGGCCTCAAGGAGCTCTCGAGCCCCGAGCAGACCGCCGAGCGCCGCGGCATCACGGTCAGCGAGATGTTCGCCGGGAAGGAGAACTAACGATGGCTCAGTCCCTCAAGATCAAGCTCGTCCGCAGCGCGGTCGCCTCCGTCAAGAAGGACCAGACGGCCACCTGCCGCGCCCTCGGCCTCCGCAAGATCGGCGACGTCGTCGAGCAGCCGGACAACCCGAGCATCCGTGGAATGATCTTCAAGGTCAAGCACCTTGTTGACGTGGAAGAGAACTAGGAGTCACTCATGCAGCTCAACGATCTGCGTCCCGCTGAGGGCTCGCGCAAGGCCCGCAAGCGCATCGGCCGCGGCAACTCGTCCGGTCACGGCACCACGGCCGGCCGCGGCACCAAGGGCCAGCTCTCCCGCTCCGGCGGCGGCAAGGGCAAGGGCTTCGAGGGCGGCCAGCAGCCGCTCGCGATGCGCCTCCCCAAGCTCCCCGGCTTCAAGAACCACAATCGCGTGGAGTACGCCCCGGTGAACGTCGCCCGTCTCGACGCGCTGTTCGCCGACGGCGAGACCGTCGACGCCGACGCGCTGGTTGCCAAGGGCGTCATCAAGCACAACTATATTCCGGTGAAGGTTCTTGGCGACGGCGAGCTCACCAAGAAGCTCACCGTGAAGGTTGACAAGGTCTCCGCCTCGGCCAAGGAGAAGATCGAGGCGGCCGGAGGAAAGGTCGAGCAGGCGTGCTAAAGGGAATCGCCAACGCGTTTCGCGTTCGAGAGCTCAGGCAGAAGCTGCTTCTGACGGCAGGGATTCTCCTGCTGTACCGCTTCGGTGCGTACCTGCCCGTTCCGGGCGCGCCGTTCCAGGACCTTCTCGGCACCTACCAGAGTGCCCTGTCCTCCAACGGCGCCATGGCCGTGCTCAACCTGTTCTCGGGCGGCGCGCTTTCCCGCATGTCTGTCTTCAGCCTGGGCATCATGCCCTACATCACGGCTCAGATCATCCTGCAGCTGCTGCAGGCGGTCATCCCCTCGCTGGGCGAGCTCGCCCGCGAGGGGGAGGCCGGGCAGCGGCGCATCACGCAGTACACGCGCTATCTCACGATCGCGCTCGCGCTGCTCAACGCCGTCGGCTACCTGTTCCTGTTCCGCAGCTACCGCGTGTCGTTTGCCAACACCGGCGCGCCCGAGATCCTGCTCGACGTCGTCATCGTCTTCACGATGCTCGTCGGCGCGATCATCATCATGTGGCTCGGCGAGATCATCACGCAGCGTGGCGTGGGCAACGGCATGTCGCTCATCATCTTCGCGAACATCATGTCCGGCCTGCCCACCTCGCTCATCTCCTCGGTCACCGGCACCGGCAACGTCGTGCTCACCGTGGTGACCCTCGTGGTGATCCTGGCGATCATCCCGATCATCGTGTTCGTGGAGCGCGGCCAGCGCCGCATCCCCATCCAGTACGCCAAGCGCGTCGTGGGTCGTCGCATGATGGGCGGCCAGTCCACCTACCTGCCGATCAAGGTCAACACCGCCGGCGTCGTGCCGATCATCTTCGCGTCGGCCATCCTGTACCTGCCGGCCCAGATCGCGGTCTTCTTCCCGACGGTCGACTGGGTGCTGGCCTCCGCCAACGCGCTCTCGTCCGGCTGGATCAACTGGCTGCTCTCGGTCGTGCTCATCGTGGCCTTCGCGTACTTCTACTCCTCGATGGTCTTCAACCCCACCGAGACCGCGGACCAGCTGCGCAAGCAGGGCGGCTTCATCCCCGGTGTGCGCCCCGGCGCCGCCACGGCCGCCTACATCAAGAGCACGATCGACCACGTGACGCTGCCCGGCGCGCTGTTCATGGCCGTCCTGGCGGTGGTCCCCACGATTATCTTCTGGTTCACGGGCAACTCCCTGATCCAGGCGTTCGGCGGCACGTCGGTGCTGATCATGGTCGGCGTTGCCATGGACACGCTCTCCTCCATCGAGAGCCAGCTCAAGATGCACAACTACGACGGGTTCTTCAAGTAGTCCCGTCGCGCGGGTAGGTCTGAAGCGAGAAAGGCGGCTGGCATGAACATCGTTCTTCTCGGCGCCCCGGGGGCGGGCAAGGGTACCCAGGCGCAGAAGCTCGTGGCGGAGTACGGCTTCGCGCACATCTCCACCGGCGACCTTCTGCGCGCGGCCATCAAGGCCGGCTCCCGCCTGGGCAAGAAGGCCAAGGGCTACATGGACGAGGGCAAGCTCGTCCCCGACGAGCTCGTGGTCGACCTCGTTAAGGAGCGCCTGCAGGACGACGACGCCCAGCGCGGCTTCATCCTCGACGGCTTCCCGCGCAACACGTCCCAGGCCGTGACGCTCGACTCCGAGCTCGCGGCCATGGGGCGCACGCTCGACGCGGCGCTTCTCGTCGCCGTTGAGCCCGACGTCATCGTCAAGCGCCTGAGCGCCCGTCGCACCTGCCGCTCGTGCGGCTACACCGCGCCGGCCGGCGTGGACGTGTGCCCGCGCTGCGGCGGCGAGATGTACCAGCGTGACGACGACAAGCCGGAGACGATCCAGCACCGGCTCGACGTCTACCAGACGCAGACCGCGCCGCTCGTCGAGTACTACAAGGGTCACGCCATTCTCAAGGAGGTTGACGGAGACCGGCCGGTCGACGCCGTGTACGCCGACGTCAAGGCGCTCCTCGGACTATGATTCACATCAAGACACCAGCCGAGATCGAGCAGATGAAGGCCGCCGGGGCGCTGTCCAAGGCGGCCCTTCGCCGTGCCGGGGCCATGGTGCGCCCCGGCGCCACCACGATGGAGATCGACCAGGTGGTCGAGGGCTTCATCAGGCTGCACGGCGCCGTCCCCACGTTCAAGGGCTACGGCGGCTTCCCGGGCAGCGTCTGCTCCTCGGTCAACGAGCAGATCGTGCACGGCATCCCCTCCACGAGCGTCATCCTGCAGGAGGGCGACATCGTCTCCATCGACACCGGCGCCACCTACCAGGGCTGGGTGGGCGACAACGCCTGGACGTTCTACGTGGGCGAGCCCTCCGAGGAGTGGAAGGCGCTGTGCGAGTGCACGCGCGACTGCCTCAAGGCCGCCATCGAGCAGGCCGTCCCGGGCAACCACCTCGGTGACGTGGGCGCCGCCGTGCAGGAGCTCGCCGAGTCGAACGGCTACGGCGTCGTGCGCGACTACGTGGGCCACGGCGTGGGCCGCGTCATGCACGAGGACCCCGAGGTTCGCAACTACGGCAAGCGCGGCCGCGGCGTCAAGCTCCAGGCGGGCATGGTCATCGCCATCGAGCCGATGATCACGCTCGGCACCTACGAGTGCCACACGCTGGGCAACGGCTGGACCGTGGTCACCGACGACGGCAAGCCCGCGGCCCACTACGAGAACACCGTCGCAGTCACCGAGGACGGCCCGGTCATCCTCACGCAGGACGACCAGGGCCCCTGGTGCCCGATGCAGGGCGGTGAGGCGGCCTAGGCGCCATGGGCGCAGGGTCGCTTGTGTGCGTCTGGTGCAGCGAGTTTTCCCGCACGGGGAGGCTCCTGTGAATTTGGTATGATTATTGGTCGCTGTCAGACTGGAGAGGATGGACACTTGAGCAAGCAGGACGCAATCGAGCTGGAGGGCAAGGTCGTCGAGCCGCTGCCCAATGCGATGTTCAACGTGGAGCTCGAGAACGGCAAGACCATTCTCTGCACGATCTCGGGCAAGATCCGGATGAACTACATCCGCATCCTCCCCGGGGACAGGGTCGTCGTCGAGATCTCCCCGTACGATCTCACCAGGGGGCGCATCACCTACCGCTACAAGTAGGGGAGGCGCCCGTTCAGCCGGATATTCACGCCAGCGGCTGGGCGAGTAGATAGGTTCGTGTCAGCACTAGGAAAGGTAAGACGCATGAAGGTACGTCCTTCGGTCAAGAAGATGTGCGACAAGTGCAAGATCATCCGTCGCCACGGCAAGGTCTACGTCATCTGCGAGAACCCGCGCCACAAGCAGCGTCAGGGCTAAGGAAGGAGCTTCAAGTTGGCCCGTATCAACGGCGTCGACCTGCCGCGTGACAAGCGCGTTGAGGTCGGACTCACCTACATCTACGGCATTGGCCAGACCCGCGCCACCAAGATCTGCGCGGAGACCAACGTCAACCCGGACACCCGCGTCAAGGACCTGACGGAGGACGAGGTCACCCGCATCCGTGACTTCATCGACGCGCACTACACCACCGAGGGCGACCTGCGCCGCGAGGTCCGTCAGAACACCGCCCGCCTGATGGAGATCGGCTGCTACCGCGGCCTCCGTCACCGCAAGGGCCTTCCTGTCCACGGTCAGCGCACTCACACCAACGCTCGCACCCGCAAGGGCAAGAAGCGTCAGATCGGTGCCAAGAAGAGGGGCTAGGGAGTAGACAATGCCGCAGAAGAAGAACCAGCGTACCACGCGCGTTCGCCGCTCCGAGCGCAAGAACATCGCCGTGGGCCAGGCTCACATCAAGAGCACGTTCAACAACACGATCGTCTCGATCACCGACCCCCAGGGCAACGTGATCTCCTGGCAGTCCGGTGGCACCGTGGGCTTCAAGGGCTCCCGCAAGTCCACCCCGTTCGCCGCGCAGCTCGCCGCCGAGGCCGCTGCCAAGGCGGCCATGGAGCACGGCCTGCACAAGGTCGCCGTCTTCGTGAAGGGTCCCGGCTCCGGCCGCGAGACCGCCATCCGCTCCCTCCAGGCCGCCGGCCTCGAGGTGTCGGGCATCCAGGACAAGACCCCCATCGCGCACAACGGTTGCCGTCTGAGCAAGCGTCGCCGCGTGTAGCTAGGAGGAATATCAATGGCTATCGATAGGACCCCGGTCCTCAAGAGGTGCCGTCAGCTCGGCATCGATCCCGTTGTGATGGGCATCAACAAGACCTCCCACCGCGAGCCCAAGCGTCGTCGCCGCCAGGAGAGCGAGTACGGCGTCCAGCTCCGCGAGAAGCAGAAGGCCAAGTTCATCTACGGCGTGCTCGAGAAGCAGTTCCACGGCTACTACACCCGCGCCCTCAAGCGCGAGGGCATCACCGGCGACAACCTGATGAGCCTGCTCGAGTGCCGCCTCGACAACGTCGTCTTCCGCCTTGGCTTCGCCCGCACCCGCAAGGAGGCCCGTCAGACCGTCCGTCACGGTCACATCACCGTGAACGGCAAGCGCGTCGACATCCCCTCCTACCAGGTGAAGGCCGGCGACGTCGTCGCCGTGGCCGAGAAGGCCCGCGACCTTCTCCCCATCAAGGAGGCCCTCATCTCCTCCGAGCACATGGCCGTGCCGGCTTGGCTTGAGGTTGACATCGAGAAGCTCAAGGGCACCGTTCTCCAGATCCCCACGCGCGATCAGATCGATCTCGACATCGACGCGCAGCTGATCGTCGAGCTCTACTCCAAGTAAGCCCGACCAGATTTGGAGGTAGCAATGTCCGAATTCATCCGACCCACGGTGTCGGTCGAGGAGATCAGCGACAACCTCGCCCGCGTGAGCGCCGAGCCGCTGGAGCGCGGCTACGGCGACACGCTCGGCAACTCGCTGCGTCGCGTCCTCCTCTCCTCCCTGTCGGGCGCGGCGGTCGAGGCCATCCAGATCGACGGGATCCAGCACGAGTTCACCACCGTCGAGGGCGTCTACGAGGACGTCACCGACATCGTGCTCAACGTCAAGGGGCTCGTGTTCCGCTCCATGGGCACCGGTGACGAGGCCGAGGCGTCCATCTCCATCGACGGTCCCGCCACGGTCACGGGCGGCGACTTCGACGTTCCCGCCGAGTTCGAGCTCGTCAACCCCGAGCACGTGATCTGCACCCTCGGCGAGGGCGCGCACCTCACCATGCGCATGCGCATCGGCGTGGGCCGCGGCTACGTCTCCGGTGAGGACAACGAGCGCGAGAACGACCCCATCGGGATCATCCACGTGGACTCGCTCTACTCGCCCGTGCGCCGCTGCGCCAAGGCCGTCGAGGCCTGCCGCGTCGGCCGTCACACCGACTACGACCGCCTCGTGCTCGAGGTCGAGACCAACGGCTCGATCTCTCCGCGCGACGCCGTGGTCGAGGCCGCCAACATCATCAACCAGCACATGACCGCGTTCATGGGCCTGGCCGAGGAGGACGAGCCGGTCGAGGATGCCTCCATCTTCGCTGCCGGCACCGTCGAGGACAACGTCGAGCTCGACAAGCAGATCGAGGACCTGGACCTCTCGGTTCGCTCCTACAACTGCCTCAAGCGCGCCGGCATCCACTCGGTGCGCCAGCTCGTCGAGTTCTCCGAGAACGACCTTCTCAACATCAGAAACTTTGGCGTCAAGTCCATCGAGGAAGTCAAGGACAAGCTCGAGGCCATGGGCCTGTCCCTCAAGGCCTAGGCGCAGCCGGATTTAGGAGAAGCAAGCAATGCGACACAACAAGAAGAGGGGCATGAAGCTCGGCACCGACGCCAGCCACACCAAGGCCATGAAGCGCAGCCTGGTCCGCGCCCTGTTTGAGAACGACCGCATCAAGACCATCGACGTGCGCGCCAAGGCCATCCGTGCCGACGTCGACCACGTCATCACCTGGGCCAAGAAGGGCGACATCGCGAGCCGTCGCCTGGCCATCGCCACGGTGGGCGACAAGGACATCGTCCGCGAGGTCTTCGAGAAGGCCGCCCAGGGCATGTGGGCCGACCGCAACGGCGGCTACACCCGCATCATGAAGCTCGGTCCCCGCAAGGGCGACGGCGCCGAGATCGTGATCATGGAGCTCGTGACCGAGCCCGTCAAGGCCAAGGCCCCGCGCAAGGCCGCCTCTAAGGTGACCAAGGTCGAGGAGGCCCCCACCGAGGAGCCCAAGGCCGAGGAGGCTTCCGTCGAGGAGGCCGCTCCCGAGGCTGACGCCGAGGCCACCGAGGAGGCCCCGGCCGAGGAGACCGCCGAGTAGGCGTCCTTGACACTAGATCGCTCTGAGGCCCCGACGAATGCCGGGGCCTCTTTTGTGTGAGGAGGTGACGATGATCGAGCTGCGCGAGGCGGGGTTCAGCTATGACGGGCGCACGCGTGTGCTCGACGGCGTCACGCTCCGCGTGGGGCGCGGCGAGCGCGTGGTTGTGCTCGGGCTCAACGGGTCCGGCAAGTCCACGCTGGGTCGGCTCTGCAACGCGTCGCTGTTCGCGTCGGCGGGCTCGGTGGCGGTGGACGGAGTGGACGCGCGGCCTGAGTCGGCGCTCGAGGTGGCACGGCTCGTTGGGATGGTGCGGCAGGACCCGCGCGACCAGATCGTGAGCTCGCAGGTGGCCGACGAGGTTGCCTTTGGCCCGCGCAACCTGGGCCTGTCGCGCGACGAGGTGCGCGCCCGGGTGGACGAGGCACTCGAGGCCTGCGGCATCGCGGACCTGCGCGAGCGGATGACCACCGAGCTCTCAGGCGGCCAGCAGCAGCTCCTGGCCCTGGCGGGCGTCCTGGCGATGCGGCCGCGCTATCTCGTGCTCGACGAGGTGTGCGCCCAGCTGGACGGCGCCGCGCGTCGGCGCGTGCGCGCGCTCGTGGACGAGCTGGTGCGCCGGGGCCTGGGTGTGCTGGAGGTCGCGCACGACGTGGAGACCGTGTTCGGCGCAGCGCAGGTGGTCGTGCTCGAGGCGGGGCGCGTGGCCTGGTCCGGCGAGCCGCGGGAGCTCTTTGCGAGCGAGGCCGCGCTCGCGGCCGTGGGGCTCGGCCGGGACCCGATGGCGCGCGCGTGGGCGGACGCGGTCGCGACGGGGTACCAGATCGGGTCCCGCGCGGACGCCGAGGGGCTGGCCGCGCACCTGCGGAGCCATGGTCTCGTGCCCTCGCGCCCGCGGCGACCCGACGCGCTGCGGCCCGAAGGAGGCGTCTCTCATCGCCTCGCGCTGAGTGACGTGCGCGTTGCCAGGCCCGGGCCCGGGCGGGCGATCCTGGACGGCGTCTCGCTGGACGCACCGGGCGGCCTCACGCTGCTGCTGGGCGCCACGGGGTCGGGCAAGACCACCACGGCGCGCGTCGCCGCCGGCGTGCTTGAGCCCGACGCCGGCTCCGTTGCGCTGGACGACGCGCCGGTGCGCGCCGGGGCCGTGGGGCTCGCGTTCCAGCGCCCCGAGGACCAGCTGCTCGCCGACACCGTGCTCGATGACGTCGCCTACGCGCCGCGCATGGCGGGCCTCGGGGAGGGCGAGGCCCTCGCGCGGGCGCGCGTCGCCGCGAGCGCGCTCGGCGTGGACGAGGCCCTTCTCGGCAGGTCGCCGTTCGAGCTGTCGGGCGGGCAGGCGCGGCGCGTGGCGCTTGCGGGCGTGGTGGCGGCGCGGCAGGGCGCGGTGGTCCTGGACGAGCCCACCGCCGGGCTCGACGCGCCCTCGCGCGAGCTGCTGCACGACGTGGTGGCCGGTCTCGTGGCGCGCGGCGTGGCCGTCGTGGTGGTCACGCACGACGCGGGCGAGTGGCTGGGCGAGGCCCGCGAGGTGGTCCTTCTCGCCGGGGGGCGCGTGGTGGCGCGCGTGACGGGCGCCGAGGCGGCCGCGGACCCCGCGCTCTTCGAGCGCGCGGGGCTGGTGCCGCCGATCGAGGTCCGGCTCGCCGCCGCCCTGGCGGGGAAGGGGGCGCCCGATGCGTAGGGACCCGGCGCTGGGCGCCTATCTGCCGGGCTCGACGCCGGCGCACCGTCTGGACGCGCGCGTGAAGGTGCTGCTGCTGGTGCTACTCGCGGCGGCCACCTTCGCGTCGTCCACGGCGGCGGGGCTCGCGCTCGCGCTGCTCGCCCTGGTCGCGGCGCTTCTCGCCAGCCAGACGCCGCCGACGCTGGTGCTGCGGGGGCTCAGGCCGGCCGCGGTGGTGCTCGCGGTGTCGCTTCTTGCCAACGCGCTCACGCTCGTGGGGCAGCCGGGCCTCTCGGTCGCCGGACTCGCGCGCGGGGCCATGGCGGTCGCACACGTGGCCGTCACGGTGGGGCTCGCGCTGGTGCTCTCGGCCACCACCACGCCTCCGGCGCTCGCCGAGGCCGTGGCATGGGCGCTGGGGCCGCTTCGGCGCGTGGGCGTGCCGGTGACGGACGTCTCGATGACGGTGGCGGTGGCGTTGCGCTTCGTCCCGCTCACGGCCGAGGAGCTGGAGCGCATCCGCTGCGCGCAGCGCTCGCGCGGCGCGCGGCTTGACGAGGGCGGCGTGGTCGCGCGGCTGCGCGGCTGGGGCCAGCTGCTCGTGCCGCTGCTCGTGGCGCTCTTCCGCCGTGCCGACGAGCTGGCCCGCGCCATGTGCGACCGCTGCTACACCGGGAGCCAGACGTCGCTCGCGGAGCCGCTGCGCGTGCGCGACTGGGCGCTTCTCGCCTGCGGGCTGGCCTGGGCCGCGGCGATCACGCTGCTGTAGGCGAGCGTGCGTCCGGTTGCGTACACTTCATACGGTTACGTACGCCGTTGCAAGTTTGAAAAGAGCTTCTCGCCGACAAACCACCAGGTCAGAGGTTTGGCGAGAAGTACATCAGATAGGCAAGGGTGTACGTAACCGGCTAGGGTGTACGCATCCGATATGAGCGCCGGCCACGTTCGGCGCGCATCGCGTATCATCGGCTGGGAAGGAGGCACCATGGAGGAGGCGACCCTCGTCATACGGCTCGGCTACCGCGGGGCGGGCTTCTGCGGCTTCGCGGAGCAGCCGGGCATGCGGACCGTGGCCGGGGAGCTGCGCCGCGCGCTCGAGACGGTGCTGCACCGGCCGTGCGAGCTCACGTGCGCCGGCCGCACCGACGCGGGCGTCCACGCGCTTGCGCAGTACGTGAGCCTGCCGGTCTCCGGGGACGAGCTCTCCCTTCCGGCCTCGCGCCTCATGTGCTCGCTCGCGGCGCTCACGCCTGACGACATCTCGGTCCGGAGCCTCTATCGCGCGCCCGCGGGCTTCTCGGCGCGCTTCGACGCGCTCGCGCGGAGCTACCGCTATCGCATCTGCGCCTCGCAGGCGCGGCCCGTCCTGGCCTGGGACCACGCGTGGTGGTACCGCGGCGAGCTGGACGCGGACGCGATGGCGCGCGCGGCGCGCCCGCTGCTGGGCGAGCACGACTTCAAGAGCTTCTGCAAGGCGAGCTCGGCCGTGGGCAAGCCCACGAGCCGCTACGTGGGGGCGCTCGACGTGCGGCGCGTTGAGGAGGCGGGCGAGAAGCTCGTGGTCGTTGACGTCACGGGCAACGCCTTCCTGCACAACATGGTGCGCACGATCGTCGGGACGCTCGCGGAGGTGGGGCGCGGACATCGCCCGGTCAAGTGGGTGGGCGAGGTCCTCGAGGCGCGTGACCGCGCCGCGGCCGGGCCCTGCGCGCCCGCGAAAGGGCTCACCTTCGTCGGGGTAGAATACCCCAGGCTAACTTTGGAGCCCTGGGAGTAGGCCCGGGGCCCTCTCGAAGGGACTTGACTCGTGTCGCTGCTTCTTCATGAGCTCGAGCACAGCTTCTGGGACACGCTGGTGCTCGTGCCGTTCCTGTTTGTGACCTACCTGATCATGGAGGCCATCGAGCACTCCGCGGGCAACCGGGCCCAGGAGGCCGTCGCGCGCGCCGGCGCGGCGGGGCCGGTGGTGGGCGCCCTGCTGGGGGCGCTGCCCCAGTGCGGCTTCTCGGCCATGGCGGCCACGCTCTACGCGGGCGGTGTGGTCACGGCGGGCACCCTCGTCGCCGTGGTCCTCTCGACCTCCGACGAGATGGTGCCGGTGTTCATCGCGCACGGGGCGCCCGTGGGCTCGATGCTCGCGATCATGGCGACCAAGGTGGCGGTGGGTCTCGTGGCGGGCCTCGCGCTCGACGCGCTGCTGCGCTCCCGCCGCGCCGCAGGCGACGGACCCCACATCAGCGAGCTCTGCGAGCGCGCGCACTGCCACTGCGACGACGACCATGACCACGGTCACGGGCACGGCATCGGGGGCATCGTACGCTCCGCGCTCGTGCACACGGCGCAGGTGACGGCGTTCATCTTCGTGGTGACGCTCGTCTTTGGCCTGGTCATCGAGGGCGTGGGACAAGACGCGCTCGGCGCCCTTCTCGCTGACCACCCGGTGCGGGCGACCTTCGTCTCGGCGCTGGTGGGGCTCGTGCCCAACTGCGCGGCGAGCGTGGCCATCAGCGAGCTCTACCTCGACGGCATCCTGACCGCGGGTCCCATGCTCGCGGGGCTTCTCGCCTCGGGCGGCATGGGCCTGCTCGTGCTCTGGCGCACCAACGCGAGCTGGCGGCAGAGCCTGCTCGTCACCGCGCTCGTCTACGCGGTCGCCGTGGTGGTTGGCCTCGGGGCCGGCGCGTTGGGTATCCTGTTCTAAGCGGCGCCAGCGGGGCGCCCGGCCGAAGGGGGCGCCATGGCGCGACAGCGAGAGCGGTTCGAGCGGACCGATGTCCCGAAGGGCGGCCCGCACGCCAACGTCATCGGGGCGGTCGTCTGCGTGGTCGTGCTGGCGCTCGCGGCGGGCGCCGTCGCGTTCGCGTGGAACCGGGCGAACCTGGAGAGCCGCATGGGGGACACGGCGCTGGGCGACGCCCTCAGCGCGCTGAGCCGGTACGGCGAGGAGAGCCCGGCGGAGGGCTACGTCGCCACGGGGGACGACATCAGCTACACGCTCCTGCTCACCTCCGACAGCCTGGACGCGCAGGGCGGGACGCTCGAGGGCGCGCGCATCCTCGCGGCGGACTCGACCAAGGGGACCGCCGTCCTCGTCACCGTGCCGACCGACCTCGCCCTGACGGTGGACGACCAGCCCACGACCCTGGGCGACCTCTTCTCGTCCGAGGGCTACGCCGCGTGCGTGGTGCCGCTCGGCCTCGCGGCGGGCGTGCGCTTCGACCAGGTGGTCCTGGCCACCGGGGACGTGCTCGAGCAGGCGGCGCAGCTCGCGGGCTCGAGCGCGGGTGACCTGGTGCGCTCGGCGTCGGGCTTCCTCTCGCAGATCCGCACCAACATGGACGCCGCGGAACTGCTCTCGTTCGCCGAGTCGCTGGCCGCCATAGGGACCGCGAACCTGACGACCTCCGACGCGCCGCTCGTCGCGGAGACGACCACGGACGACGCGGGCAACGCCGCGGAGACGGGCCGCCAGGTGCTCGACGCCACGCAGCTCGGTGTCGCGCTCGGGAGGATCGCCCCGGCGGCGTAGCGGGCCGCCCACTGTGCTCATTTTGCCAAGCGCGCGCACGAGCCGGCAGCTTCGCTTGGCTCGCTGATACCCTTATGCCGTAACCTCGCGATTCCCCAGAGACGGAGGGTAGGGGAGACGATGCCCCGTCATGCGCCCACAGCTCCAGCGGTCTCGGTGCTCATGGTCACCCGTGACGCCGAGGGCAGCGTGCGCCGCGCGGTCGAGAGCGTCCAGAACCAGAGCCTGAGGGAGCTCGAGCTCGTGGTCGTGGACGCCGGCTCGCGGGACGCGACGGCGCGGCAGCTCGAGGCCATCGCGGAGCGCGACCTCCGCGTCGAGGTGGTGCGCGCGGACCGCTGCGGCAGGCAGCGCGCGCTGGGGCTCGCGCTCGAGCGGGCTCGTGGCACCTATGTGGTGGTGATGGACGCGGACGGCTGGGCGCGCCCCACGATGCTCGCGGACATGGTCAGTCTGGCGCGCGAGCGCTCCCTCGAGCTCGTGGTGGGCGGCATCGAGCTCAGCGTGTCCGTCACGGGAGGGCGGACGATCGAGGTCTCGCTCGAGTCCGACCCCGAGGTGTTCCCCGCCCAGCACGAGTTCCGCGCCGCCGCGTGGCGGCTGTTCTCATCGGGCCTGCTGCTGCCCGCGAGCGCCAAGCTCTTCGAGCGCGCCCGCGCGGCGGAGGTGGGTGCGGCCTTTGCGCCCGAGCGCGCCACCGACCACTCCTTCACCCTCTCTTATCTGCGCGACGTCGAGCGCGTGGGCGTGCTGGGCGGCACCTGCTATCACGTGGACCGCTCCTTCGACGCCTCGGCGCGCCGCGAGGCCGGGCGCGAGGGCTACCGTCGGCTGGAGGCCGAGCAGGACGCGCTCGTCGCGCTGTACCGCCACTGGGGGCTCGAGGGGGACGTCGCGAGCATGGAGATGCTCCAGAGCCGCTACGTCGAGCAGCTCGTGGGCTGCGTCGAGGGCGCCTGCGGCCGGGGGAGCGCGCTCTCGTCCGCCGAGCAGCGCCGGCTGGTGGGCGACATGATCGGCACCGAGCGCGCCCGGGTGGCGGCCAGCGTTGCGCGGCCCCGGGGCAACGACGCCCGCTCCATGCTCATGCCCATCAGGAGCGGCAACGTGGCGCTCGTCTGCGCGCAGGCCCGCCTCATGGATCTGCTCGGTCGCGGCCGCCCGGCGGAGGTCGTGCCGGACGCCTACCTCTGAGCAGCGCGCGTCCCGTCGCCCCCGCGGCCCAGGAGCCTCCCCATGCGGGCGCGCACCATCCGCGCACCGAACGCGACCCCGTTGGTGCGCAGCCGGTACAGCGCCTCGCGGGCGAGATAACCCAGGCGCCTCACGCGGTGCGCGGGAGGCTCGTCGATGCCCCGCACACGCGCGAACAGGCGGCGGCCCGCCGGCGTTATGCCCGGCTCGCCAAAGACGATCCCGGGGTCGAGACGCCCCATCGAGCGGGCGACGAGCTCGCGCACCTCCGGCGTCTCCTCGTCCGCCCCGTCGAGGGTGATGAGCGCGTAGTTGACGCCGCGCAGGGCGAGCGCGGAGAGGACCCGCCGATCCGAGACGCCGGCGCGCTCGGCGGCGTCCATCATGTCGTTCCAGCGCTCGAGCGGCACGAGCGGCGACCTGAGCGCGAGCCGCTCCGCCTCGTTGAGGTCGCGCTCGTAGTAGACGTAGACGCAGGCGTCGGTGTAGGCGATGCGGTCCGTGCGGCACAGCGTGTCGACGAGGAAGGGGTTGTCCGCCCATCCCGCGCCCGGGATCTCGGGAAAGCGTATGCCCTGGCCCGCGAGGTAGTCGCGCCGGTAGAGGGCGGCCCATATCGCGGGGTGGTGCCGCAGGAGCTCAACGCCGTCGCCGATCGCGAACGGCTGGCGCGGGGGGCGGACGCGGTGGCGATAGGGGCAGCTCACGCGCGTCTCCGAGCCGTCCGCGTTCGGGAAGACGCGCCAGTAGGCAGCCCGGACGACGTCGACGCCCTTCTCGCCCCCGTACCGCCGGGCGCAGGCGAGAAGCTCCTCGTAGCAGGAGGGCTCGAGAAGGTCGTCGGGCTCGACGACGGCGACCCAGGTGCCCCGCGCGCTCGCGATGCCCCGGTTGCACGAGGCGCCGTAGCCCTCGTTGGGCTTGTCGATGACGACGATGCGGCTGTCCCTCTGGGCGTGGGCACGCATGACGTCCGGCGAGGCGTCGGTCGAGCCGTCGTTGACGCAGATGATCTCGAGGGCGCGGTGCGTCTGTCCCTCGACGCTGCGCAGGCAGGCGTCCAGCGTCGCCGCGGCGTTGTAGATGGGGATGACAACGGAGACCAGGTCGGTGGCCGTGCGCTCGTCTGATGGGCTCATGTGCTCTTCTCGCTGCTGGGGTGTAGGGGGCATCTGCCCTATAATACAAGGTTATGAACTGAGCCGGGGAAGGGCATCTCGAAAGGGTGGTACATGAGGCGTCCCGCGATCATCATCGTCACCTTCAAGCGACAGGCGCTGCTCGCGGGGCTCTTCGAATCCATCCTCGGCCTGGAGTCGGCGCCCTGGCGCGTGGTGGTGGTCGACAACGAGAACTCCCCCGAGACCGCCGAGCTCACGGACGCCTTCGCCGCGCGCCTTGACGCCCGGTGGGGGAGGACCGACGACGACCCCGACGAGCGCGGCGGGACCTCACGCGTCCGCTACGTGCCCATGGAGACCAACACCGGCGGGTCGGGGGGCTTCTCGGAGGGCGTCAGGACGGCGTACGAGCTGGGCGCCGAGTGGTTCTGGGTCATGGACGACGACGTGGCCGTGCTCCCCGACGCGCTCGAGACGCTGGGTCGCTGGAGCGGCGAGGCGCAGGCCATCATGGGCCAGCGCTACGACTTCGACGGCGGGCACTTCTACTGGCAGCACCGCTTCTCCACGGCGCTCGGCATCTACAACCCGCTCTCGCGCGACTCCTGGCGCCCGGGGGAGCGCTACAAGCTCTGCAACGTCCTCTGCTTCGAGGGGTCGTTCTTCTCCCGCGAGGTGGTGCGCCGCATCGGCCTGCCCGACGCGCGCTTCTTCATCTATCTGGACGACGCGCTGTACGGCTACCTCGCGAGCAAGGTCACCGACGTCTACTACGTCCCCGACTACGTGCTCTCTCGGCGTCGGGAGGTGCCCAACCAGGGCATCGGGACCGTGCGCCAGCTCAACTCCACCTCGGACATGACGCGCTACTACATCACCCGCAACCGCGGCTACCTGGCGCGCTACTTCCGCCTCTACGGCGACTACAACCCCGCGGGCTTCGCCCTCGGGACGCTGCTCACCTTTGCCAAGGAGCTCATCAGGATAGCTCTGGTCGACCGTGCGAACGCGGTCTCGGGCGCCAAGCGCCTGGTCGCGGGTTGGCGGGAGCAGCGGCGCATCCAGCGCGACCCCTCGTGGGAGCCGATGCCCCCGCTCGGGTAGCCCGCCGCGCCGGGGCGCGCGCCGCGCGCCGGCCGCTCCGTGGCGTACAATGGTCCGTTGTGCCGCAACGAGAGGAGCGTCCGTGGCCGAGAAGAGGGACTTTCTCGACGAGCTTATCGACCTGCAGAGCGACTGGCGCTCCCTGAAGGAGCTGCCGAGCTCGATGGTCGGCTCCCTCGTGGACGAGGGCGGCGATCAGAAGGTCTTCAACCCCGCCGACTACAAGGAGAAGCCCTTCGCCAACTCCGGGCGCTGCCTGCGCGTGGCGTCCGGCCGCGCGGACGCGTGCTCCCGGTGCTTCGACGTGTGCCCCACGCACGCCATCACGATTCACAACCGTTCCGTCGCCGTGGGCGAGGACTGCCGCAAGTGCGGGCTGTGCACCGCCGTCTGTCCCACCGAGACGCTCACCACGCGCCGGCACACCCCCCGGCAGGTCTACGACCAGATTGCCCGCGCCGCCTCGGCCTACGAGCGCTGCTACGTCACGTGCACGCGCGCGATCAAGCGGCTGCCCAAGGGCAACGAGGTCGTGCTCGGCTGCGTGGGGTCCATCTCGCGCGACATGTGGTTCTCGCTGATGGCCGACTACGACAACATCAGTGTCTACCTGCCGGTGGGCATCTGCGACCGCTGCCGGACCACCACGGGCGAGCAGACCTACACCGACGCGATTGCCGAGGCGGAGCAGTGGGCCGACGCCGCCCTGGGGCTCGAGGTCGACGACGCCGACCTCACGCACGACTTCACGCGCGCCTACAAGCGCAGCCAGTTCGTGAGCGGGGCGCTCCACTCGGCGGAGCGTCTGGTCACGCGGACCACCCCGGCGCTCGCCGGCGCCAAGGCGGTCGCGAAGAAGATCTCCGACCACACGCAGCGCCTCAACCGCCTGCAGAAGGAGATCGAGGGCGCCGTGGGCGCGCGGACCACCGGCAACCACCTCCGCGTGCTCACCCAGGGGCGCAAGCTCATGATGGGGGCGCTCCAGCACAACGAGGACCTTGCCGCGCGCATCGAGCTCTCCGTGCCCACCTGGGACCCCACGCGCTGCACGATGTGCGGCGACTGCGCGCGCACCTGCACCACGCACGCGCTCGACCTGAGCCGCGACGGCAAGGTGACGATCCAGAGCGCCTACTGCGTGAGCTGCGGCGCGTGCGCGACCGCCTGCGAGGAGGGGGCCCTCTCGATGGGACCCATGGACGTGAGCGAGCTCGTGGTGCCCGACCGAGCCGCCGAGGAGCTCGCGCGCAAGAAGGCGGAGGCCAAGCAGCAGGCGAGCCGCTATCTGGAGACGGGCAAGAAGCAGCTGAACCGCGTCGCGGACGCGCTCGAGAAGCTCGACGACGACGCATAGCGGGGCGGCGGGCGCACGGGCTCGTCGCCCTGAGGTAAGGAGAAGGACGTGTCGCTTTCCATCGGCATCGTGGGCCTGCCCAACGTGGGCAAGTCGACCCTGTTCACCGCGCTGACCCGCAAGGGCGGGCTGGCGGCAAACTACCCGTTCGCCACGATCGACCCCAACGTGGGCATCGTGGACGTGCCCGACGAGCGGCTGGGCAAGCTCGCCGAGATCGTGCACCCCGGCCGCATCGTGCCGGCCACGGTCGAGTTCGTGGACATCGCGGGCCTGGTCAAGGGCGCCAACGAGGGCGAGGGCCTGGGCAATCAGTTCCTGGCCAACATCCGCGAGACCGACGCCATCTGCGAGGTCGTCCGCTACTTCAGGGACCCCAACGTCATGCGCGAGGTCGGGCGGACGGCGGACTTCGTGGACCCGGCGGGCGACGCCGAGACCATCATGACCGAGCTCATCCTCGCCGACCTGGGCTCGCTCGAGAAGCAGCTGCCCAAGCTCGAGAAGGACGCCAAGCGCGACAAGGAGCTCGCGGTGAAGGCCGACGTGGCCAAGCGTCTGCTGGCCTGGCTCAACGACGGCAAGCGCGCCGCCACGATGGAGATGACCGACGAGGAGCGCGCGGCGGCCAAGGGCCTCTTCCTGCTCACGATGAAGCCGATGCTGTACGTGGCCAACGTGGACGAGGACATGCTCGGCGAGGAGCTCGCGCCCATCGACGGCGTGACGCCGATTCCCATCTGCGCCAAGGTGGAGGCCGAGCTCTCCGAGCTCGAGCCCGACGAGGCCGCCGAGTACCTCGCCGACCTGGGCCTCGAGAAGAGCGGTCTGGAGACGCTGGCCCAGGCCGCGTACCGCCTTCTGGGCCTTCAGAGCTACTTCACGGCCGGCGAGATGGAGGTCAAGGCCTGGACCGTGCGCGTGGGTGCCAAGGCGCCGGAGGCCGCGGGCGTGATTCACTCCGACTTCGAGCGCGGCTTCATCAAGGCCGAGGTCGCGAGCTACGAGGACTACGTCGAGCTGGGCGGCGAGGCCGGCTGCAAGGCAGCGGGCCGCCTGCGCATGGAGGGCAAGGACTACGTCGTCCAGGACGGCGACGTGATGCACTTCAGGTTCAACGTCTAGCGGGGCCGGGGGCTGCCCCCTGTCCTTCACGCGGGACTGCGCTGACGCGGAAGATCCCGCTTAGAAGGACAGGGGGCAGCCCTCCCGCTGCGGCGAGAACCTCCTCGGGGCGGTTGCGCGCGTGAGGCCCTGCCTGAAATGTGGAGTTGTGCATGTTAGGTGGCGGGTCGGGGCATGCGTAATCGGTCTTTTATCGTCTGAATGAGGGGTAATCTTGAGTTGCGTATGGGGCGCGCCACGCGTAACTCGAGATTGCTGACGACTTGCGGTTGCGCGCGACCTTTGACGTGGATGCCTACGTCAGGTGGTAGAGGCGCCGCTCGGCGCCGGTGAGCTCGTGGCCCTCCACGAGCTCGTTCGCGTGGGCGATGAGCTCGTCGGTCGAGTACAGCGGCAGGGTGAAGTATTCATCTGTCTGCTGATCGTAGAAGAGGGCGCGCTGCCCGTCGGGTGTGACGTTGGTCGCAAGCGTCATTGCGGACTCCACGCCAAAGGCATCATGGTCGAGGTTGATGATGAATACTCCGGTCACATATGCTTCATCGAGTTGGGCAATGCCATAGGATTTGCTTCGTGCAAAGAGTCTCTGCCCGTCAGGGCTGGGCCAGAGTTCCCCGATTGCGGTCACGTCGGATGAGGAGGCAAGGGTCTCACCGGTCTCCGCATCGAGCAGGACGCATTGTGCCATGCTTCCCTCTGTTAGGGAGCACTGCACGAAGATTTCCCCTGTGGGGAGATACGCTAGAAAGTTGGCAGTTCCCGTGAGCAGGCTTCCCGCCTCGAGCTCCCAATCCTTCTCGCCATTCGCGTTGTATTGCGCCAGTGTACCGCTGGCGTCACAGACAAGGACGTGTTCGTGGTCCTTATCGAAGGTGAGATACCCCTGCTGACCCGAGAGGGGCGAGAAGTCTAGCTGCTGCGATTGTCCCCGCATCATGCCATTGACTCGTTGCGCTGGGAAGCCGGCGGGTCCGAATTCTACCTGCTCACCGGTTTGCGAGTCGATTGCTATTAAATCTGAGTCAGTGGCAACGAGAATGCGGTTGCCGAGCGTTCCGAGATCCTGTATGTAGTCAAAATCGTATTCGAGGTTGATGGGGATGCGTGAATGCTCCTCGAGCGTGCGAGCGTCAAGGGTGACGAGCGTGTCGTTACGCCAGCTGCTCAGAGTGAGGCGCACGAGTCCGTTGTCGCACTCCACAGGCGCAAACCCTATGGCGAGTGAGCCGATTTCACTGCATTCGAAGCTGCCCATGACGGTGCCCGTGGGCAGCTCGAGGGCATAGAGCGTTGTGCCACAAGATACGTAGATGATGTCATCAAATTCACCGCTTGGAGCGTAGTCAACACTAACGTAGCCATCACCCGCCTTCGCAAGTTCTTGCAAATTGATGGTGTTGACGAGCTCGAATGTGGCTCCGTCTATGACGGAGAGGGATGTCGTATCGTACTCGTAGGAAAACAGGTATGTGCCGTCGACGCTGCGCTTGTCTGGATTTCCTCCACCAAGGGCGGCCGTCACCTCTTCAGAGGGGTTCTCTTGGGCGGGCAGCTCATACGGGTGGTTGTACTGGTAGACAACCGTGCGATTAAGGTCTGCGAGCAGGCAGTAAAGGGCCTTGCCGGAGCCGCTTGTGTTTGGCCCCACAAAGAAGCTGACGCCCTCGGAGCCGGTTTGCACGCCTGATCCATAGCTGTAGGGAGAGTTGAAGCCACTTCCCACCGCCATGGAGTTAAACGCTCCGGCGTAGTTCTGCGAATCAATTGCCGTACAGATGGCCTTGTCGCTCACGTATGCGAGGAATCGATTGGCAACGACGTGTGCGGCAGAAAGGTCTCCGAAGGTCTCAAGGTTGAGCGTCACGGCTCCGTCTTCGGTGGAGAGGGCCATGAGGTCATCGCTAACCATTACGAGAAGATTGCTCTGCTGGTCGCCATTGACAAACGTCTCGACAAGCTGGGGGAGATAGACGTCGGCGAGCGACCCCTTTGCGGGGAGCTCGTAGGACCAGCGGGGCGTTGTGGAAAGCGCTCCAGAGTCGGCGAGGCCAAAGGCGCTGATCACGCACGAGCTGACGGAATCGGACTCTTGGAATGAGCCCAGATAGAGAGAGCCGCCGCTGACAACAAGGGAGGAGATGCTCCCCACGCCCGGGGAGAAGACGCGTAGCTCTCCGGTTTCGGTGTTGATGATGTTCACGGTGGAGCCGTATGCGAGAACGAGCAGAGAGCCGTCCTCGTTGAAGGCAGTGGGGTTCTGGTCAAGCCACATGTTCTCTTGGTCGTCCTGCAGCGGGTTAAGAGTGATTTGCTGGATGAGGGACCCATCATCGGTGGAGATGACGAAGGCAGAGGTCGTCAGAGAGGGAGATAAGATTGGGGTAATGGCAACGAGCGACTCGTCCGGAGATACGGTGAGGCGGGAGCTATAGGCTTGTTCCACGGCGGTTTCCCAGTCCCACGTGCGCGTTGCTGGGTTGAAGGACCTGACAACCGTCTCTTCGCTTTGGATGCTGTCGAGGCAGATGAGATTGTTGCCCGCGAACGCGATGTCATCACGGCTGTCGGAGAACATGCTATCGCTGCTGTCCGGCGCATCAATCGTGGCCACTGCGCCTCCGGTGGGCACATCGTAGATTGTGACGCTGCCGTTGCTGTCGAGTACGGCATAGAGGCTGCCGTCGCTGCTAACGCAGACGTCGTCGGTGGACGAGATGCCCGCACCCGAGGGATTCGCATAGACCGGGCGCCAGAAGTCGCCCGGGTAGACCTGACAAGCTTGCTCTAGCGCGAGTCGTGCGGCCGGGACGTAGGGGCGCTCCTCGCCGTTGCCCTCGCCCAGGGCGTAGAGCGCCACCTGGGCCGCCTGCGTGTGGTTGCCCTCGGCGAGCAGGTCACCCGCCTCGTCGGCCAGGTACTCGGACTGCCGGCGCAGCGCCGCCTCGTAGTTGGCCTGGATCTGCGCCTGCTGGAAGAGGGCGAAGGCGGCGAAGGCTGCGGTCACGACGGCCACCGTGCACGCCGCGGTCGCGAGGCGGCGCGTCCGGCGGGTGCGCTCGCGCTGCCGGAGGTCGTCGTAGCCGCAGCCCACGAGCGGGGCGATGAGGCGGAGGGTCTCGGCCGAGAAGCGCCGGCGCGCGAAGGGCCTCAGGTCGGCGGCCACCGGCTCCACGTCCTGCGTGACGAGCTTCGGCCCTTCTCGCCGGACGCGGGTCATGAGCAGGGGCGGGAAGGCGGCCTCGGGCTCGCCGTCGGCCAGGGCGAGCAGGATGCGGTCGCGGCCGTGGTACGCGGCGAACAGTTCGACCTCGCGCGCGACCCACTTGCTCTCGCGCATCTGGGGGCTGCAGATAACGATCAGGTGGCGCGCGCGGCGCAGCGCGTCCTCGAGCATCGTGGGGAGCGAGCCGCTGGTGGGCAGCTCGTCCTCGTCACGAAAGCACTTGCCCAGGCGCTGGCGGTCGGCCGTGCGCAGCTCCGAGGGGATGCGGAAGCCCTCGATGCGGCGTTGGATCCGGCGCGCGACGCGCTCGTCCTGCGGGACGTGGCGATACGAGATGAACGCCTCGTAGGCGTAGTCCTCGCACTCGACGGCGTCCGGGAGGCGCTCGCCGCAGACGGGACAGAAGACGGCTCCCTCCGGGAGGGCGTGCGCACAGGTCGGGCACTCCATGGACGCTCCTCAAAAACGACGCTTTGACGAACTCCATTATCCGTCAAGGCGTCGGAAGCCGAAAGCGAGGGCAAGCGGCCGTCTTGCGCCGCGGGGCTTCTCGCCGCGCTCGAGATGCCTCTCGTTGCGCAACGAGCCTGAGAGCCCGTTCCTACGGTGGGAGTACACCCAACGACGAGAGGAGCCAACATGAACCTGCCAGCAGATGTCGCCGAAGCGCTGGAATCCCTGAGCCCAGAGGAGATCGAGTTTCTCATCGATCAGATGGATGGGGAGCTTCTCTTCGCGGATGACAGGTCCGATCCCGGCATTCTTGCGGTCAAGGGCCTGCTTGACAGCTTCGGCATCAAGTACGCCCAGCTCGATACCGACTGCGTGTCCGTCGCGGTGGGCGATGGCGAGGGGACGATGGTCTACACCCGGATCATCTCGCTTCAGTCTGGCGGCATCCATCTCGTGACCCGCGACCTCGTCCTGTTTGAGCACGAGAGGCGCCTGGACGCCCTTGAGCTGGCCAGCACGCTCAACTCCCGCTATCGCTTCGTGAAGTTCTGCCTTGACGATGACGACACCATGCACGCCGAGATGGACCTGCCCGGCCATGACGAGGCGAACCTTGCCGTCCTGAAGGAGTTTCTCGCCGCCATCGTGCGCATCTGCTTTGACGCCATGCCCGAGATTCTCAAGTTGGGCTAGGCCTGGGGGCGCGGGACGGGAGACGCCTCGCGGAGAGAGGGGGACACTATGGGAAGCTCGCGATGGCGTGACGCAAAGTTCAACTGCGGTCTCGTGAGGCTCGGGGAGGCCGGAGATCCGGGTACCGCGGGAGGGCCGCGGTGGGACAAGGGCTGGGACGAGTTCAGGAGGCGCATCGACTTCGTGCGCGAGGTCCGCGGGCTCAACGTCACCTTCCTCGAGGCGCTGCGGGACAAGGAGGGCAACTGGGAGGTGCCGTTCTTCGCCGTCCAGGACGAGTTCGGTTCATCCGCCTCGCCGAAGGAGCTCATCGAGAGGAACACGCCCTATCGAGTGGAGAGCTACCGGACCGTCGAGCCCGCGCGCGCCGACGTCGAGACGCTCTCGATTCTGGGCGACCTCGTGGAGGGCGATCCCGGCTCGTCCTGGATCGAGGGAGTGGTTCCCAGAGTCCAGAGACACCTTGCCAGCCCCGACGAGGTCTTTGACGGTCTCGTGGGCATGGACGCGCCGCGAGAGACGCTCATGAAGATCTCGAGCGCGGTGTCCCGTCACGGGCGCGGGGCCATCGAGTGCTTTCACCTCATCTTTGCCGGCAACCCCGGGACGGGCAAGAGCGAGCTGGCCTCGCGCCTGGTCTCGTACCTCGACCTGCTGGGCGTCACCGACGGTACCGGTCGGCTAGTCAAGGTGGGCGAGGCGGATCTCGTGGCAAAGTACGTCGGCCACACCGCGCCCAAGGTCAAGTCCGTCGTGGAGCGAGCTCTGGGCGGCCTGCTGTTCATCGACGAGTTCTACGCGATCGCCAGCGCCCCGCACTTTGGCCAGGAGGCCATCGACTGCCTCGTGGACCAGCTCGACGCGCACCGCGACGACTTCGTCTGCGTCATCGCAGGCTACCCGGAGCAGCTCGACGCGACGCTCGACCTCAACCCGGGGCTGCGCGACCGGTTTGGCTACCGGATCGACTTCCCGGACTACACGAACGACGAGCTGGCCCGGATCTTTTGCTCCATGGCGCGGGGCCGCGGCTTCGAGGTGCGCTGCGAGGGGGCCCTCGGCCCCGCGATGGAGCGCCTGCGCGCCTCGCGCGGCTTCTCCAACGCCCGCAGCGTGCGCCGGCTCGTGGACCACGCGATCTGCGAGGCGAGCTGGGCGCGCGAGGAGAGCTTCCTCGCGGACGAGGACGTCGAGGCCGCCGTGGCGCAGTGCGCGAAGTCCCCCCGCAGGAGCCCGGGCTTTGCCTAGGCGCGGGCGGGGGTCACATGAGGGAGGCGCCCGATGACGGGCGCCCGTGAGAAGGGAG
>NZ_CBIFYV010000015.1:0-6048 GCF_966187215.1 Thermophilibacter sp. | reverse complement strand
GAGGGGACGGGAATCGATGAGCGAGGTCATATCCCACGTGGTGGTGCCGGGCACGTTCGACCCGGTGACCATCGGGCACATGGACGTCATCCGGCGCACGAGGCGGCTCTTCCCGCGCGTGACCGTGGCCGTGGCGGCCTCGGCCAACAAGCACGGGCGCGGCACCGCGTTCTCGCTGGACGAGCGCGTGGCCATGATCCGAGAGGCGCTCGAGCTCGAGGGGCTGCCCCAAGACATCGAGGTCGCCCCCTTCACGGGGCTTCTCGTGGACTTCTGCCGCGAGGTGGGGGCCGGGGGCGTGGTCAAGGGCCTGCGCGCCATGACCGACTTCGAGTACGAGCTGCAGCAGGCCGACCTCAACAGCCACCTGTCGCCCGAGCTCGAGAGCGTCTACGTCATGTCCAACCCCGAGTACGGCTACGTGTCGTCGTCAATCGTGCGCGAGATCGCGTCGATGGGCTCGGACGTGAGCATCCTGGTGCCCGCCAACGTGGCCGAGCACCTGCGCGCCCACTACAAAGGTTGAGGCCGGGCGCGCGTCGCTGCGCTCGTTTCGTGGCAGCGGCGCCAATCTGCTACCATGTTTGGGATACCGGGCGTCCGATGTGTCTCGCGAAAGGAACCATAGATGCAGCCAGGTGAGGAAATCGAGAGCTTGGTCGACGAGCTCGAGCAGATCGTGAACGAGGCCAAGACCCCGTTCATGGACAACGGCCAGAAGAAGATCGTCGACGCCCAGGACGTCTATGAGATCCTGGACGAGATCCGTCGCGTGTTCCCGCAGGAGTTCGCGGACGCGCGCCGCATCCTCAAGGAGGAGCAGGAGACGCTCGACCGCGCCCAGCAGCAGGCGAGCTCGATCATCGCCGACGCCCAGCAGCAGGCCATGATCCTGGCGGGCGACCAGGAGGTCGTGCGCCTGGCCCAGCAGCAGGCCGACGGCATCCGCGACCAGGCGGCCCAGTACGAGCGCGACACCCGCTACAACGCGGAGGAGTACGCCGACACGGTGCTCGCCCACCTCGAGGAGAACCTCAAGAGCCTCACGAGCTCCGTCTCGCGCGTGCGCCAGACCCTGGACGAGAACTCCGGTCCGCGCAACACCACCAACAACGTGCCCTGGTAGCGATGGAGCCGCTCATCATCTCGCTCGACGAGCGCCTGGGCGCGGCGGGGGACACCCTGCCGCTGGCCGGGCACCTCGACGAGCGCGGCTACCAGCTCGGCGACCACGAGTTCTCCCTGCCCGAGGGGCTCGACTACGACCTCGTGCTCACCAACGCGGGCGAGGGCATCCTCGCCACGGGGCTCGTGCGCGCGCACGTGGCGGGCACCTGCGACCGCTGCCTCGAGCCGGCCGAGTTCGACCTGTCCGGCGAGGTCGACGGCTACTACCTCTTCGAGGAGCCCGAGCAGCTGGGCGACGACGAGGACGATGCCGACTTCGAGCTCGTGGCGCCCGACCGCACGATTGACCTGTCCGGCGCGCTGCTCTCGGCGCTCGTGATGGAGACGCCGTTCGTGGTGCTGTGCCGCGAGGACTGCCGCGGGCTCTGCCCGGTCTGCGGCGCCAACCTCAACGAGGGCGACTGCGGGCACGCCGAGGCGCTCGCCGCCGAGCGCGAGCGTGAGCGCATGGAGGCGTCGCCCTTCTCGGCCCTGGCGGGGCTTCGGCTGGGCGACGACGAGGACGCGGCCGCGCGGGAGTGAAGAAATCCTGAGCGCGTGCTCTTCTCGCCGATACGTGCTATAGTGTCGGCTTGTGTGATTCAGGCGAGATGATGCCCGCCGTGGCGAGCGACGGGCGTGGGTTCGTGAGAGAGGTTTGACATGGCAGTACCCAAGCAAAAGAAGGGCCGCGGCGCCACCCACTCCCGTCGTTCGGCCAACAGCAAGCTCAGCGCGCCGTCGCGCTCGGTGTGCCCGCAGTGCGGCGCCCCCAAGCTCCCGCACCACGTGTGCCCCAACTGCGGTCACTACAAGGACCGCGAGGTCATCGTCACCGAGTAGCGCTCGCTCAGACGAGGCTGCGAGGGGTCGGGCCCAAGGGTCCGGCCCCTTTTTCGTGCCGCGCGGGCCGGTCCCCTCGGCCCCCGCCGACGGGCGCTCGCGGATCGCGGGAAGTCGGAGGTTCTTCGGGGGTCGCGCTCAGGGATTCGCGGAAGTCTGTTGCCGTTGCCGCAGACTTCCGCGATTTCACAAGCGGGCCGGGGAGAGAAGCTCCGACATGCCGCGATCTCCGAGCGCCGCGCCGCGCGCCCCGGGCGGCGAGAAGGACGACGCGCGACGTGGCATAATGGATGGGCATGTGAGGCGGCCCGCGCGGCCGGGTGAGGAGGAGACATGACCACCATCTGCGTTGATGTCATGGGGGCAGACAAGGAGCCCCCCGTCCTGCTCGAGGGCGTCGCCACGGCGCTCGCCGAGGATCCCGAGCTGGAGGTGCTCGTCGCCGGCGACGCTGCCGTGGTCGAGCCCTTCGCCGCGTCCCACGAGCGGGCGCGCGCGCTCGTGACCACCGAGGTCATCACGATGAGCGAGCACCCGGCCCAGGCCGTGCGCCACAAGAAGGACGCGAGCATCGTCCGGGCGTGCGCGGCGGTGCGCGCCGGCGAGGCGGACGGCCTCTTCTCCGCGGGCTCCACCGGGGCGGTGCTCACGGCCGCCACGTTCGGCGTGGGGAGGCTCAAGGGCATCAAGCGCCCGGCCCTCTCGCTTCCGTTCCCGGGCATATCGGGCCGTCCCACGGTCTTTCTCGACCTCGGCGCCAACGCCGACGTCAAGCCCGACGTGATGGTGCAGTTCGCGCACATGGGGCGCGCCTACTCCCACGCGGTGCTCGGCGTGGAGGAGCCGCGGGTCGGGCTGCTCTGCAACGGCTCAGAGGACACCAAGGGCTCCGAGATGGCGCTCGCCTACCACGAGGCGCTCGCTGCCGGCGACTGCGGGTTCGCGGGCAACGCCGAGGGCACCGACATCCTGGCCGGCACCTTCGACGTGATCGTGGCCGACGGCTTCACCGGCAACGTGGCGCTCAAGTCCATCGAGGGCACCGGCAAGTTCGTGCTCGCGCGCCTCAAGGAGGCGATGGGCGCCTCGCTCACCAACAAGCTCGGCATGGGGCTGCTCGCCAAGTCGCTCAAGACGATGGCGCACGAGCTCTCGGGCGACAACTACGGCGGCGCGATCCTGCTGGGGCTGCGCGCGCCGGTGGCCAAGGGCCACGGCGCCACGAGCGCCCGCGCCGTGTGCGCCGGCACGCACGCCGCCGCCCGCGCCGTGAGGGCCCACCTCACCGAGCGCATCGCCGACGCCTGCGAGATCGCGGGCTAGGCGCGCCGCCGACCGCCGCCGCGCGGCGGGGTAGAATCGACTGCGAGCGGGGGCTCCCCCCGACGAGGAACAAGGAGGCACCATGGACCACGACGAGACCCTGGCCAAGGTCATCGAGATCGTCAACGACACGCTCGAGCTCGGCGACGGCGTGACGCTCGACGAGACCACCGACCTCAAGAAGCTCGGCGCGGACTCATTCGACCTGCTCGAGCTCGTGACCACGCTCGAGGACGAGTTCTCCGTCACCTTCGACGACGACGCGGCCACCAGCGTCGCCACCGTCGGCGACGTCGTCGCGGCGATCGAGCGCGCGCGCTCGTGAGCGAGGCCCGGGAGTTGAACATGCGCGAGCGCGTGGCCGCCGCCGAGCGGGTCTGCGGCCACCACTTCGAGAACCGCGACCTGATCGTCTCGGCGCTGACGCACCCGTCGGCCGCCGAGGGGAGGCCCGTCTCGGCGTCCTACGAGCGCCTGGAGTTCCTGGGCGACTCCATCCTCGGCGCCATCGTGGCCACCGACCTCTTCGAGCGCTTCCCCGGCATGGACGAGGGCCAGCTCACGCAGGCCAAGATCAGCCTCGTCTCGGGCAAGATGCTCTCGAGCGTGGCCGGTCGCCTCGGCGTGGCGCCGCTCATCGTGATGGGGGAGTCCGAGCGCGGCACGGGGGAGCGGGGCATGCACTCCGCCCTCGAGAACGTCTACGAGGCGCTCGTGGGCGCGCTCTACCTCGACGCCGGCTACGGCCCCGCGCACGACTTCGTGGCGCGCACGCTGGGTCCCGAGGTGTCGCCCTCGCTCGCCGTCAAGCCCATCAGCCCCAAGTCGCGCCTGCAGGAGGTCACGCAGCGCGACCTGCACTGCGGGCCCGTCTACGAGCTCGTAGCCGAGGAGGGCCCGGCGCACGACCCCACGTTCACCTCCGTGGTGCGCGTGGAGGGCCGCCGCATCGGCCGCGGGTCGGGCTCGTCCAAGAAGTCGTCCGAGAGCGCGGCGGCCGTCGACGCGCTCGTGCGCCTCGGGTACGCCGAGCCGAGCGACTTCGCCGGCGCCGGGACCACCAACTAGCCTCGGGAGGGCGCGAGCTTGTATCTGAAGTCGCTCACACTCAAGGGGTTCAAGTCGTTCGCCGACAAGACCCACATGGCCTTCGACCCCGGCCTCACCGTGGTGGTGGGTCCCAACGGCTCCGGCAAGTCCAACGTCTCCGACGCCATCCTGTGGGTGCTCGGCGAGCAGAGCGCCAAGCAGCTGCGCGGCCAGGCCATGGAGGACGTGATCTTCTCGGGCTCCTCGGCGCGCGCGGCGGTGGGCGTGGCCGAGGTCACGCTCGTGCTCGACAACTCCGACCACACGCTGCCCATCGACTTCTCCGAGGTGGGCATCACGCGCCGGATGTACCGCTCCGGCGAGTCCGAGTACCTGATCAACGGCGCGCCCGCCCGCCTGCGCGACGTCCAGGACATCCTGCACGACTCGGGCCTGGGCAAGGACACCCACTCGATCATCTCCCAGGGCAAGCTCGACTCGATCCTCTCGAGCCGTCCCGAGGAGCGCCGCGCCCTCATCGAGGAGGCGGCCGACATCTCCAAGCACCGTCGCCGCAAGGAGCGCAGCCAGCGCAAGCTCGCCTCGATGGACGAGAACCTCGCGCGCGCCAAGGTGCTCGCCCGCGAGATCTCGCGGCAGCTCAAGCCGCTCGAGCGCCAGGTCGACAAGGCGAGCCGCGCCCGGGCGCTCGAGGACGAGCTCAAGGGGCTCGAGGTCACGCTCGCGGTGGACGACCTCAGGCGCCTGCAGGACGAGTACGGTCGGCTCGGGGCCCGCGGCAGGGAGGCCGACGCGGCGGTCGAGCTGGCCCAGTACCGCCTCGACGAGAAGAGCCGCGAGCTCGAGAAGCTCCAGTCGCTGCTCGAGCAGAAGGGGCTCTTCGTGGGGGACCTCGGCGAGCAGCGCCGGCGCATGCAGGACCTCCTCGGCCGCATGGACTCGGACATGCGCCTGCTCGAGGAGAAGGGCAAGAACATGGTGGCCCGCCTCTCGGAGATGCGCATGCAGCTCTCCGCGATGGAGAAGCAGCGCGCCGACGCCGCGAGCGAGCACGAGCGCGTGGCCGCGGAGCTCTCCGACGCGCGCGTGCGCGAGGAGGCGCTCGCCGAGAACGAGGCCCAGCTCGCCCGCGCCGCCCGCGTGGCGCAGGCCCAGCGGCGCGAGCTCGACGCGGAGCTCGCGCGGCTCACGGCCGACGAGCGCTCCGCCCGCGCCGAGGCCGACCGCGAGACGCTCGCCTACGCCAAGCTCGAGGACCAGATCTCCAACGCCGAGGTCGAGGACCAGATGTTCGCCTCGCGCCTCGCCCAGCTCGACGAGGCGGCGGGCACCGCGGAGGAGGCGCTCGCCGACCGCCGCCGCGCCGCCGAGGAGCTCTCGGAGCGCCTCGAGGGGGAGCTCGCCGCGGCCGATCGGCTCAAGGCCGAGACGGGCGAGCTCTCCGCCCGGCTGGAGGCCGCCCGCGCCGAGGAGGCCGAGGCGCGCGGCGCGCTCTCCTCGTCCAGGGCCACGCTCGAGGCGCTCGAGGCCGTGGACGCGGACGTGGAGAGCGCGAGCCCGCTCGTCTCGGCGCTCGCCGAGCGCGCCGGCGACGCCGTCCAGTGCCGCCTGGCCGACATCATCGACACCGACCCCGAGGTCGAGAGCCTCGTCGAGCAGCTGCTC
>NZ_CBIFYV010000014.1:0-44123 GCF_966187215.1 Thermophilibacter sp. | reverse complement strand
TGAGCCTTGTCTCCTCTCTTGGGGGGGACCTGAGCGTTCGGCGCCTTCCTTCACAGGGATTTAGCCCAACCGCTTTCTTCGCGCCTGCTTCAACCAGTTTCGCTTGAAGGCGCCTATCCCGCCGAAGAACTTGTCGTATGTCGCGCCGTCCTCCCTGGCCTCATACTTGATTGCGGCGAGCTCGATGGTGCACAGATAGTCCGCCACCTGCTCAAGGCGATAGTCGGTCATGGAGGTACGGCGGCGCTGCACGGCGTTCTTGGACAGCGCGAATCCGATGGACTGATCGAGCGCCTGCTTCACGATGTCCTGTCCGTTGTCGTAATAGACCTTTACCTCATCGAACGACTGGAAGAATTCCAGGTTGTCAAACAGGAGCCCGGAGATGTCTCGTTTCATCCTTGCTGAGAGCGCAACGGGATTCTCATATTCGCTGCGTCGATAAGCGAACGTGCGGTATGAAATGGGCAGGTGCCTCACCATTGCGCCAAAGCAGTGCAGGATATTCTTTCGAGCAGAAATATCCAGGTTTTCGTAGGCGCCGCGACCGTTGAGCAGGGGCTCCGAATGAAAGGGTATGTTGGGCAGGTCAGACTGTCTCAGCGAGTTCTCGTACATCCCAACGGACTCGAGGATGTCATTGTCCTGGTCGTGGAACACAAGCGTCAGCAGGTAGTACTTGGAGTGGCCACACCTATCCCCGGACTCATCTGCGAAGACGCTCAGCTCGCCCATCGATGTGCATCTCCAAACAGGCCCTCGTTAGCAAAACACCGGGGAGACCCCGGCGTTAAGTTGCCGGGGGACTGCCCCCGGCGCTTGGAGGTAGCGCAACGCGCCACCAGCTACCTTATACCACAATTCGGGCGCTAAGTCGCCTTGCGTCCCTCGCCGTTCGCGGGCGCCACCGGCGGGCGAGCGGCTCGGTGGCTACAGTGGGGTGAATCGACGCGTCGAGAGGAGCTCCCATGAGCTGGTACGAGCCGTCCTTCGTCTATCAGGTCTACCCGCTGGGGCTCTGCGGCGCCCCCTACGAGAACGACGGCGTGCTCGAGCACCGCCTGCTCAAGCTCGTCGACGACGGCTGGATCGACCACATGGCCAAGCTCGGCGCCACCTGCCTGCTGCTCAACCCGGTCTTCGAGTCTGACGCGCACGGCTACGACACGCGCGACTACACGCGCGTCGACTGCCGACTGGGCACCAACGACGACCTGCGTGCCGTGGTGGACGCCTGCCACGCCGCGGGCATCAAGGTCCTGCTCGACGGCGTGTTCAACCACGTGGGACGTGGCTTCTGGGCGTTCAGGGACGTGCTGGAGCGTCGCGGCGAGAGCCCCTACGCGGGCTGGTTCGAGATCGACTGGAACGGCGACAACCAGTATGGCGACGGCCTCTCGTACACCTGCTGGGAGGGCGTGCCCTACCTGGTGAAGCTCAACCACTGGAGCGAGGACCTGAACAACTACTTGGCCGACGTCATCCGCGGCTGGGTGCGCGACTTCGACATCGACGGCCTGCGGCTCGACGTGGCCTACTGCCTGGACCAGGGCTTCCTGCGCTTCCTGCGGGGCGTGGCCAACGGGATCGGCGAGGAGCGCGGCGAGAAGTTCCCGCTAGTCGGCGAGACCATGTTCGGCGACTACAACCAGTGGATGGGCGACGACCTGTGCGACTCGGTCACCAACTACGAGGCGTACAAGGGCCTCTGGTCGTCGATGAACGCGGCAAACATGCACGAGATCGCCTACGCGCTGGAGCGGCAGAGCGGGAGCCAGCCGTGGGACCTCTACACCGGTCGCCACATGCTCGACTTCGTGGACAACCACGACGTTCCGCGGATCGCCACAAAGCTGGATGACGTGCGACAGCTTCGGCCGCTCTACGGGTTGCTCGTCGCCATGTGCGGCGTGCCGAGCGTCTACTACGGCAGCGAGTGGGGCATCGAGGGCGAGCAGCTCCCCGGCGACCACGAGATTCGCCCCGCGCTCAACGCACCGGAGTGGAACGATCTCACCGACTGGATCGCGGCGCTCGCGGCTGCGCGGGAGGGCAGCCCGGCGCTCGTGTGGGGCGACTACGCGCAACTCCAGTGCCAGCCGCAGCAGCTGGTGTTCCAGCGCTCGTATGCGGGCGGCGAGCACGGCGAGGCACAGCGCGTGATCGTGGCGATCAACGCGGCGGCGGAGAGCGCGACGGTGCACTTCGACGCCGGCTGCGGCCGCGCCGTGGACCTCATCACCGGCGAGGAGCACGACTTCGGCGGCGGGTCCGAGCTCGCGCCCTTCTCGACGCGCTACTGGGAGTGCGAGCGGTAGGCGACTCGGGTTGGAGGCGCGGCTTTTGGGGTGGGAATCACACGGACAGCCCGATATGGGCGACGCGTTTCGCGACAACGTGCGTCCTGAAGGTGCCGCCGTGAGAGATATCAGTGATTCTTAGTGGGGGTCCAGAGTAGTCGCAATCTGGCGCTTCGGAAAACCGCAGCTCAGAAAATGCTACTTCTCAGGTGATACTCGAGGAGGTACCGCAGAATCACTGATATCTCCGAGAATCCGTCCTCCTCGGCGGCAAATCGACACCGGACGCGTGTATGTGCGGCCGTGCGCCCAGCTTGGATGAAGCGAGTCTCGTCGACAGCGAGAGACCCCCTGGATTTCCGAAGAGAAGTTCCGCACAGCGCACTTCTCGAAGGAAATCCAGGGGGTCTCATCCCTCGCTGGAGAGCTGACCGCCCTTACTGGACCTGGGCCACCATCGCCATGTTGGTGGAGGTGGTGTAGTCACCCAGACGCGGGGAGGTCTGCGGGTCGCCGGCGGTGATGACCACGATGTCGCCGGTCTCCACGAGGTGGTTCTCCTTGGCCGTGGTCAGCGCGTTGTACAGCGTGGCCGACAGCGAGCCCTGCTCGACGGTGCGGTACGCGTAGACGCCCCAGTAGAAGCAGGTGCGACGGATGGTCTCGTCGCTCGGGGACATCGCGTAGAGCGGCATCTTCGGGCGGAAGGTCGCGATGAGGCGTGCGGAGCGGCCGGAGTGGGTCGGCGCGAGGATGCACTGGGCGTTCACGCGGTCGGCCATCTCGAGCGCGGCGAAGCCGGTGGCGCCGTTGACGTTGCGCACGCCGCCGCGGTCGTGGTACTCCTTGCGCTCGGGCAGGTACTTCTCGGTCTCCTTGCAGATCTCAGACATCGTCTTGACGGCGTCGATCGGGTACTTGCCGGCAGCGGTCTCGCCGGAGAGCATGACGCAGTCGGTGCCGTCGTAGATGGCGTTGGCGACGTCGGTGATCTCGGCGCGCGTCGGGCGCGGGTTGCGCTGCATGGAGTCGAGCATCTGCGTGGCGGTGATGACCGGCTTGTAGTGCGCGTTGCACTTCTTGATGATGGTCTTCTGGATGTGCGGGACCTCGGCGGCCGGCACCTCGACGCCCAGGTCGCCGCGGGCGACCATGATGCCGTCGGCGGCGTGGAGGATCTCGTCGAAGTTCTTGACGCCCAGGGCGCTCTCGATCTTCGGGAAGATCTGCACGTTGGGCGTGCCCATCTCGACGCAGATCTTGCGGATCTCGTTGACGGCCTCGCCGTCGCGGATGAACGACGCGGCGATGGCGTCGATGCCGAGCTCGCAGCCGAACATGATGTCGGCGCGGTCCTGCGCGGTGACCGAGGGCAGGCCGATGTTGACGTTGGGCACGTTGACGCCCTTGTGCTCGCCCAGCTCGCCGCCGTTGGTGATCGTGCAGTACATGTCGGTGCCGTCAACGTGGTCGACCTCAAGGCCGATCAGGCCGTCGTCGATGAGGATGACCGAGCCCTTCTCGACCTCGTTGGGAAGGTTCTTGTAGTCGAGCGAGAAGCGCTCGGCGGTGCCGATGACGTCGTCGTCGGTGGTGATCACGCAGGTCTTGCCGGTCTCGAGCATGACCTTCTTGCCGTCCTTGAGGACGCCGGTGCGGACCTCGGGGCCCTTGGTGTCCAGCAGGATGGCGACGGGGATGGAGAGCTCGGCGGACAGCGAGCGGACCTTCTCGATCATCTTGCGGTGGTACTCGTGGCTGCCGTGCGAGAAGTTGAAGCGCGCGACGTTCATGCCGTGGAGGATGAGCTGGCGCAGCACCTCCTCGTCCTCGGTGGCGGGGCCCATGGTGCAGACGATCTTGGTCTTCTTCTTCGTGAAAACGGCCATCTAAACCTCTCTCTTGTCAGGTCCGGTTCAGCGTGACGCCCTAGACTAGCAGACCACGCTGCGATCGACGAAGTCGGTGCCGTTGGCGAAGGCGCGCGCGTTGTCCAGCGTGACGCGGGCGATCTGGCCAAGGGCCTCGTGCGTGAAGAACGCCTGGTGGCTGGTCATCACGACGTTGGGGAAGGAGCACAGGCGCGCGGTCACCGAGTCGATGACCTGGCCGGCGCGGTTCTGGTAGACGTTCGGGCCCTCCTCGTCGTAGACGTCGAGGCCGGCGGCGCCGATCTTGCCGGAGAGGATGCCGCGGATGAGCGCCTGGGTGTCGACGAGGCCGCCGCGCCCGGTGTTAACAAAGATGACGCCGTCCTTCATCTTGGAGATGGACTCGTCGTTGATCATGTGGCGGCTCTCCTCGTTGAGGAAGGCGTGCAGCGAGATGAGGTCGGAGCGGTGGTAGAGCTCGTCGTAGTCGACGTACTCGTCAACCACGTGCTCCTCGTCAACGAGCTTCTGGTTGGGGTAGAGGTCGGAGCCCAGGACGGTCATGCCGAAGCCCTTGCAGATGCGGCAGAGGGCGGCGCCGATGCGGCCGGTGCCGATGATGCCGGCGGTCTTGCCGTGCAGGGTCTCGCCCACCAGACCGTCGAGCGAGAAGTCGTTCTCGCGGACGCGGATGTAGCCCTTGCAGATGCGGCGGTTGGCGGCGAGGGCCAGGCCCATGGCGTGCTCGGCGATGGCCTCGGGCGAGTAGGCGGGGACGCGCGTGACCTTGAGGCCGAGGTCCTTGGCGACCTCGACGTTGACGGCGTCGAAGCCGGCGCAGCGCATCAGCACGAGCTTGACGCCGAAGCCGGCGAGGATCTCGAGGGTCATGGCGCCGGCATCGGCGTTGACGAAGGCGCAGACGGCGTCGTAGCCGCGGGCGAGCGCGGCGGTCATGGGCGTGAGGTTGGTCTCGGTGAAGTCGATCTTGATCTCAGGGTAGTCGGCGAGCTCCTTCTGGAACGAGACCTTGTCGTAGCTGGCCGTTCCGTAGAAGAGAATGTTCATCGTGAGTTCCTTTCACGTATGCGCCCGCGGCGCGTCACATAACCCTACGGCCCCTCAGTTTAGCGCAGGCAAGGTCTGCGTAAGCCTTCCACTTGCCGACAAGTCCTTGCTTTTTTGGCGGGGTGTCGTATATGGGGCTCCTGGGCCAAATCGGGGGCCTATTCGGGTAAGATGGAGGACGTTATGTCAGCTGCCCGGCACGGCAGCCTTGGCGAGCCCTTGCCCCTCCTGGGGAATTATGATCGGGCGTCAACCTGTCGGGCACGATGCCAACCCAGGAGGGGACACACGTTGAGAGAGTACCTAGCGTCAGCCGAGGACGTTCTGGCCGAGCTCTCCTCTGACGAGGAGCGCGGCCTGACGTCCGCCGAGGCGTCCGCGCGCCTCGCCAAGTTCGGCCCCAACAAGCTCAAGGAGGAGGCAAAGACCCCGCTGTGGATCCGCTTCTTCCAGCAGATGGCCGACCCGATGGTCATCATGCTCATCGTCGCGGCCGTGATCTCGGCCGTGACCGGCATGATCCAGGGCGAGTCCGAGTGGGCCGACGTCGTCATCATCATGGCGGTCGTCATCATCAACTCGGCCCTCGGCGTCATCCAGGAGGCCAAGAGCGAGGAGGCGCTCGCCGCCCTGCAGGAGATGAGCGCCGCCCAGTCCAAGGTCATCCGCGACGGCAAGCTCACCTCGCTGCACTCCTCCGAGCTCGTGCCCGGCGACGTGGTGCTGCTCGAGGCCGGCGACGCCGTGCCCGCGGACTGCCGCGTGCTCGAGAGCGCGTCCATGAAGATCGAGGAGGCCGCGCTCACCGGTGAGTCGGTGCCGGTCGAGAAGCACGTCGAGGCCCTCGCGGACGACGGTGCGGACGACGTGCCGCTCGGCGACCGCAAGAACATGTGCTACATGGGCTCCACCGTGGTCTACGGCCGCGGCCGCGCCGTGGTGTGCGGCACCGGCATGGACACCGAGATGGGCAAGATCGCCGGCGCCCTCAACGACGCCAAGGAGGAGCTCACCCCGCTGCAGATGAAGCTCGCCGAGCTCTCCAAGATCCTCACCATCCTGGTGATCGTCATCTGCGTGGTCGTCTTCGCGGTCGACGTGCTGCGCGCCGGCCTCGGCACCGTGATCGCCGAGCCGCACATGCTGCTCGACACCTTCATGGTGGCGGTGTCGCTCGCCGTGGCCGCCATCCCCGAGGGCCTGGTGGCCGTGGTGACCATCGTGCTGTCCATCGGCGTCACCAAGATGGCCAAGCGCCAGGCCATCATCCGCAACCTCAGCGCGGTCGAGACCCTCGGCTGCACGCAGGTCATCTGCTCCGACAAGACCGGCACCCTCACCCAGAACAAGATGACGGTCGTGAGGCACGAGCTCGCCTCGTCCGAGGAGAAGCTCCTCGCGGGCATGGCCCTGTGCTCCGACGCCACGTGGGACGAGGCCGCCGGCGAGGCCGTGGGCGAGCCCACCGAGTGCGCGCTCGTCAACGACGCCGCCAAGGCCGGCATGACCGGGCTCGAGGTCGAGCACCCGCGCGTGGGCGAGGCCCCGTTCGACTCGGGCCGCAAGATGATGTCGGTGGTGGTCGAGGAGGCCGACGGCTCCTTCGAGCAGTACACCAAGGGCGCGCCCGACGTGGTGCTCAACCTCTGCACCCAGGTCTACGAGGACGGGAAGGTCATCCCCATGACCGCCGAGCGCCGCGAGGAGCTTCTCGCCGCCAACAAGGCCATGGCCGACGAGGCGCTGCGCGTGCTCGCGCTCGCCAGCCGCACCTACGCCGAGAGGCCCGCGGACTTCTCGGCCGAGGCGCTCGAGCACGACCTCGTGTTCTGCGGCCTCTCGGGCATGATCGACCCCGAGCGTCCCGAGGTCGCCCCGGCCATCGCCGAGGCCCACGGCGCCGGCATCCGCACCGTCATGATCACCGGCGACCACGTTGACACCGCCGTGGCCATCGCCAAGAACCTCGGCATCGTGGAGGACCGCTCCCAGGCCATCACCGGCACCGAGATCGAGCGGATGTCCGATGAGGAGCTCGACCGCAACATCGAGAGGTACGGTGTGTACGCGCGCGTCCAGCCCGAGCACAAGACGCGCATCGTCGAGGCCTGGAAGGCAAAGGGCAAGGTCGTGGCCATGACGGGCGACGGCGTCAACGACGCCCCGTCGATCAAGCACGCCAACATCGGCATCGGCATGGGCATCACCGGCACTGACGTCACCAAGAACGTGGCCGACATGGTGCTCGCCGACGACAACTTCGCCACGATCATCAACGCGTGCGAAGAGGGTCGCCGCATCTACGACAACATCCGCAAGGTCATTCAGTTCCTGTTGTCGGCCAACCTGGCCGAGGTCTTCTCGGTCTTCGCGGCCACGCTCATGGGCTTCACCCTGTTCCAGCCCATCCAGCTGCTGTGGGTCAACCTCGTCACGGACTGCTTCCCGGCGCTCGCGCTCGGCATGGAGGAGGCCGAGGGCGACGTCATGAAGCGCAAGCCGCGCAACGCCTCCGACGGCGTGTTCGCCGGCCACATGGGCCTCGACACCGTGGTCCAGGGCCTCATCATCACCGTGCTCGTGCTCGCGAGCTTCTTCTGCGGCGTCTACTTCGACCTGGGCACGATCGACCTGGGCGCGCTCGCCACCTCGATGGCCGACGAGGAGGGCGTCATGATGGCGTTCATCACGCTCAACATGGTCGAGATCTTCCACTGCTTCAACATGCGCAGCCGCCGCGCGTCGATCTTCCACATGAAGAAGCAGAACAAGTGGCTGTGGGGCGCCGCGGTGCTCGCGCTCATCCTCACGCTCGTGGTGGTCGAGTACGACCCGCTGGCCCAGATCTTCTTCGGGGTGGACCACCTCGAGCCGCGCGGCATGATCACCGCGCTGGTGCTGGGCTTCATGATCATCCCGCTGGTGGAGGTCTACAAGGCCATCATGCGTGCGGTGGAGAAGGACAAGTAGGGACGACGCCATCGTCCTCTGGGGCCCCGGGCCGCGGTTCGCGCCGCGCTCGGGGCCCCTCGCGTGCGCGGGGCGCGTCGGGCATGCGGGCCGCTGCCGGTTACGTACACTGCCGTCGGTTACGTACACACTTGCAGGATTGATACGAGCTTCTCGCTAGAAAAACTGCAGGTCAGAGAGGTGGTCGGCTTTGTATCAGTTTCGCAATAGTGTACGTACCCACCGGGAGTGTGCGTAACCGAGAAGGGCCGGGCGTCCCGACCTGCGGTAAGATGGCCGAGAAGGACGGCGGGCGAGCGGAGGTGCGCGTGGCCAAGCGGGGGCAGCGACGGACGGCGGCGACGCGCAAGCGGCGCGACGCGCGCCAGCAGGCCGTGACGCTGCCGTCCATCGACTCGCTGAGCGACGTGCCCGCGTTCGCCGACCTGCGCGTCGACGACGCACAGCATGCGGCCTACCAGGAGTTTCTCGCCACGGCGGACAACGCGGGCGAGATGCGCGCGGGCTTTGTGGTGCGACTCGACCGCGGGTTTCCGCTCGTGGTCACCGAGGGTGACGCCTTCCGCGCCGAGCATGCCGCGGCCTTTGCCAAGCAAGACGCCGAGAGGGACGCGTGCCTGCTGCCCGCCGTGGGCGACTGCGTGGCGGTGCGGCGCGCGCCCGGCCACGACATGGGCGTCATCGAGCGCGTCCTGCCGAGAAGGACCTCGTTCGAACGCTGGCGCGGCCGCAGCCGCGGGGAGCGCCAGGTGCTCGCCGCCAACGTGGACACCGTCCTGATCGTGCAGGCGCTCGGCTCGGACGAGGTGCCGCTCGGCCGCGTGGCCCGCTCGCTCGTGCTCGCGCGCGACTGCGGCATCGAGCCCGCGGTGGTGCTCACCAAGGCCGACCGCCGCACGGGGGTCGAGCTCGACCGCGACCTCGCCCGGGTGCGCCGGCTCGTGGGCGAGGACGTGCGCGTGGTGGTGACGTCGTCGGCCGCGGGCGAGGGCGTGGAGGAGGTCCGCGCGCTCGTGGGGCCCCGGCGTTGCGCGATGATCCTCGGCGAGTCGGGTGCGGGCAAGTCCACGCTGCTCAACGCCCTTCTCGGCCACGAGGCGCTGGCCACCGGCGCGGTGCGCGAGCGCGACGATCGCGGCCGGCACACCACGGTGGCGCGCGTGATGGTGCGCCTGCCCGGCGGCGGGGTCATCGCGGACGTGCCCGGCCTGCGAAGCCTGCCGCTCGTGGGCCACGAGCGGGGCCTGGCGCTCGTGTTCCCCGAGATCGCGGCGGCAGCGGAGGGATGCCGCTTCAGGGACTGCACGCACGAGCACGAGCCGGGCTGCGAGGTTCGCGCGCGCCACGAGGCGGGCGAGATCGCCGACGAGCGCCTGGCGTGCTATCTCGCGCTGGCCGAGGAGATGCGTGCGAGCGCACGCTCGCTCGACCCCGACGTCGCGCTCTGAGGGAGCCGCGGCACCCGCTGATACCCACGCGCCCATATGGAGAGAACGTGGGCAAATAAGACCATAATTGATGCTCTGAGCAGAAGTGGCCAGAGCTCCCATCTGCCAGTTGTGACGATATGAAAAATAACCGTCAGCTGCGCGGAAGGTTCGTGTCGAGCTTTCTTGGGAGCCTCGTGCCCCACGCCCGCGCGTTCGCGGACAATGCCTCCCACACGGACGGCGGGACGGCCCGCCGAGGAGGGGAGGGCGAATGACGCGTCGCTTCAGGCTGGTGGTCTCGGGCGCCTGCGCCCTGCTGGCCGCGGCGCTCTGCCTGGCCTACGGACAGGCGGAGCGCGAGAAGGTCGAGCGCGAGCGGTCAGAGGCGCTCGAGCGCTACGGGGGAGAGGTCGTGAGCCTCGTGGTGGCGACCGAGGGCATCGAGGCCGGCCAGGTCGTCGACAGGGGCAACGTGGCCGAGCGCGACTGGCTCGCCGACCTCGCCCCGGAGGGTGCCGTGACGGGCATCGATGCGGTCCTCGGCTCCGAGGTCAGCGTGCCGGTGGCCGCGGGGGCGCCCCTCACGGACCTCAACTTCCGCGACCCGTCTGATGCCGTGGACGTGCCCGCGGACCGCGTGGCGCTCTCGGTGCCCGCGTCGGGGGAGCTGGGCCTCCCGCCCGCGACCGCCCCCGGCGACGTGCTCGCGGCCTACGAGGTGACCGCTGACGGGGTGCGCCCCATCAGCGGCGACGTGCAGGTGCTCGCCGTTCCGTCGGTGGGCTCGGGCCTGATGGCGACGGGCTCGGTCACCGTGGCGGTGCGGCCTGGCGAGGTGGCGCGCGTGCTCGCGGCGAGCGACGAGGGGAGCCTGCGCCTGGCCCTGCCCGGAGACGAGGCGCTGGCCGCGTCCGGCGAGGCGGTCGCCGCGCCGTCCGAGGTGACGGCGGAGACGGGGGACGAGGGCGACGGGGCCGACGCGACGACGGGGGACGCGGCGTCGGATGCCGAGGGGACGGAGACGGGGAACGGCGAGACGAGCGGGGGCGAGGGAGCATGAGCCTGTGGGCGGCGTGGTGCGAGAGGGGCGACCGAGAGGCGATTGCCGCGGTGGTCGCGTCGCTCGACGGCGAGGGCAAGGTGCTGTTCGCGCAGAGCGCGGACGTCCTGCGGCGCATGGCCGCGGGCTCCGCTCCCGGCGAGCTCGGCGTCGTGGTGGGGCCGGTCGGGCACGGCGTCTCGGACGTCAACCTCGCGGCGGCGCTGGCGCGCGACGGGCGGGCACGCCAGGTGGTTCTGGCGGTGCGCGGGGTCAGCGGCTCGCTGCGGTCTCGCGCGGCCCGCGCGGGGGTCGACCTGGTGGTGGACCTCGCCGAGGTCGACGAGGTGGACGAGGCCCCTGACGAGGAACCGGTCCCGGCGCTCGTCGCGGGCCCCGCCTCAGGGGAACCCCTCGCGTCCCTGCCGGAGCTGGCGGCCGAGCCGGCGCCGGCGACCGTCCCCCATGGCGCCGCGCCCGCGGCGGCCTCCGGCCGTGCCCCGGTCCTGGCGCTCTGCTCGGGGAGGGGTGGCGTGGGCAAGACCACGCTCGCGACCTCGCTCGCCGCGATCGCGGCGCGTTGGGGGCTCTCGGTCGGCCTGCTCGACCTCGACCTCTCGTGCGGCAACGCCCACGCGGCCTTCGGCCTGCCTGCGGGAACGGACCTCGCGCGGCTGTGCGGCGACGAGGGCGGCTCCGCGGACCTTCTCGCCCGCCTGTTCGTGACCGCGGCGCCCGGCGTGGCCTTGGCCGGGCCCTGTGCGCGACCCTAGACTGCCGGGCTCGTCGCGGCGCGCGCGGGATCGCTGATCGGGTACGCGCGGAACGCCTTCGACCTGGTGGTCGTGGACGCCTCGACGACGTTCACCGACGCCGTGGCCCAGGCGGCCCAGGCCGCCGACCGGCTCCTCATCGTCTCCGACGCGCGCCAGGCCTCAATCGCGCCGGTGGCTCGCATGAGCGGGCTGGCGGTCCGGCTCGGGGTGGCCAGGACGCGCATCGCACGCCTGGAGAACCGCTCCGAGGAGCGCGGCCGCGGCGGACCGATCGCCGGGCGCAGCGAGGTGGGGCTCGAGGCGGCGCGGATCCATCGCGTCTGCGAGGGCGGCCGCGAAGTCGCCGACCTCGTCGCGTCCGGGCGCGTGACGGACCTCGTGGAGCCGGGCTACGCGTTCTCCGACTCGGTGGCGGCGCTTCTCGCCCAGCTTCTGGCGGAGCTCGGGAGGCTGCCGGAGTGCGAGGAGGCGAGAAGGGCGGCGGAGGAGCCGTCGCCGCACGGGTGGAGATGGCCGTTCGGGACGCGGAGGGAGGCGCGCTAGATGTCGGTGCTCGAGCGCGTGCGCGAGGTCGAGGCAAGGAGGAGCGTCGCGACGCCCGGTCCGCGGGCCACGGCGTCGCGCGAGGACCGCGAGCGGCTCAAGGGCGCCCTCGTCGAGCGGCTGGGGCTCGTGACCATCGCCCGGATGCTCTCGGACGAGGATGTCGCTCAGGCGCGGGGCGAGCTGCGCGTGGCGCTCGAGGCGATCCTCAACACGCAGGAGGACGCGACCTGCGCGGCGGGGGACCGCGAGGCCCTTCTCCAGCAGGTGGTCAACGAGGTGTGCGGGCTCGGTCCCATCCAGCCGCTGCTCGAGGACGACCAGATCACCGAGGTCATGATCAACGGCGTGGGAGGGCTGTTCTACGAGCGCGACGGGGAGATCCATCCCGCCGACGCCGTCTTTGACTCGCCCGAGCAGATCATGATCGTGATGGACCGCATCCTCGCCCCGCTGGGGCGGCGCCTGGACCGCTCGAGCCCCATCGTGAGCGCCCGCCTGCCAAATGGGGACCGCGTGAACGCCGTGGCGGCCCCGGTCGCCATAGACGGGCCTGCGGTCACCATCAGGAAGTTCTCGGACCGCATCCGCACGCTGGGGAGGCTGGTCGAGCTGGGGGCGCTGCCGGAGTGGTACGCCCTGCTCCTCACGTGGGCGGTGCGTGCCCGGCGCTCCATCGCGGTGGCGGGCGGCACGGGCTCGGGAAAGACCACGCTGCTGAACGCGCTCTCCTGCGAGATACCCCACGGGGAGCGGATCGTGACCATAGAGGACTCCGCCGAGCTGCGCTTTGACGCGCACCCGAACGTGGTGAGCCTCGAGGCGCGCGACAGCTCGATCGAGGGGTCGGGCGAGGTGACGATCAGGGAGCTCGTGAAGAACGCGCTGCGCATGCGGCCCGACCGGATCGTCGTGGGCGAGGTGCGCTCCGGCGAGTGCATCGACATGCTGACGGCGCTGACCACGGGCCACGCGGGTTCGCTCACCACCCTGCACGCGGGGGACGCCGAGGAGGCGGTGATGCGGCTCGTGCTCATGGCGCGCTTCGGGATGGACCTGCCGACGGAGCTGCTCGAGGAGCAGATAGCCACGGCCATCGACCTCTTTGTGATCACCAAGCGGCTGGCGGACGGGTCGCGCGTCGTCACCACGCTGACGGAGGTGTCGCGCGGTCCGCGCGGGGAGGTTCAGCTCGACGAGCGCGTCGGCTACGTCCCGGCGGAGCGGTCGTGGCGGCTCGAGGCGGAGCCCGCGTTCGTGGCCGCGGCGGTGGAGGACGGGATCCTCGACGGAGAGGAGGTGGGGCGATGGAGGTCATCTGCGCCCTGGGCGCGGGCGTCCTGACGGGAGCGGCCCTGCTCGCGCTGACGGGCGGCTCCGGGCAGCTCCGGGTGTTCACCGCCGGCCGGACGGTCAGGGCCGTGCTCGCGGCGACCCGCTGGCTCGAGCGGGTGGGGCGCACCCGCTTGGTCGGCGTCCTGATCGGGCGGCGAGACGTGCGGACGCTGGCGCGCGAGGTCGCCCGCGGGGCCTCCGAGCGCGGCCTCGAGCTCGGCGAGGGGGCCGCCGTGGCCGCGCTTCTCGTTGCCGCGCTGGTCGCGTCGGGCGCAGCCGGCTTGCTGATGGGCTCGCCCGTGGCGGCCGCCGCGGCCGCCGCCGCCCTGGCGGGCGCGGCGCTGCTCCGCGAGCGCTCCCGTCAGGGGCGGCTGCGCGGGGAGGTGCTCGCCTCGATGCCGGGCGTCTACCGGACCCTCTCGGTGGCACTGGGGTCGGGCCAGACGCTCTCCCAGGCGGTGAGCTACGTGGGCGCGCACGAGCGCGGGCCCGCCGCCGAGGCGTTCGGGCGGATGTCGCTCAGGCTGCGCTGCGGCATGGGGACCGAGGAGGCCGTGGGGCTTCTCGCCCGCGAGCTCGACGTGCCTGGGACCGAGCTGCTCGCCGCCGCCCTGGTCATCTCGCACCGGACCGGCAGCCCGCTCAGGGACCTGCTCATGCGCTCGGCGACGCTCGCCGAGAGGCAGGGCGAGTTCGAGCGTCTGCTGGGCGTCAAGACCGCGCAGGTCAGGCTCTCGGTCAAGATCGTCTGCCTGCTGCCGGCGGTCATGCTCTGCCTGCTGGCGCTGATCTCGCCCGACTTTCAGGTCGGGCTGCTCACGCCGGTCGGCCTGGGGTGCGTGGGCGTGGCGGCCGTGCTCGACGGGCTCGCCCTCGCGCTCATCAGGCGCATGGTGCGGGAGGTGCTGTGAGATGGGCGCGATCGGCCCGCTCCTGGCGGGGGCCTCCGCGCTCTCGGCGGGGTGCGCGGCGCTCGTGGCGACGGGGGGCCGGCTGCGGCTCGCGCGCCCCAAAGGGGGCCGGCGCGTCGCGGCGAGGCTGAGGGAGCGCGCCGACGCGCTGGGCGTGGTGCGCCGCGCCCGCGCGAGCGAGCGGCGCGCGCGGCTTCGCGCGTCGTGCCTCGCCGAGCTGCCGGTGATGCTCGACGTGGTGACCCTGGGCCTGTCGTCGGGGCTCTCCTTCGACGCGTCGCTCGAGCTCTACTGCGAGCGCTACGACACGGGGCTGTCCCGGGCGCTCGCGGAGGCGATGCTCAGCTGGCGCATGGGGGTCCGTGGGCGCGAGGAGGCGCTGTGGGCGCTCGCCGACGAGGTGGGGGTCCCGGCGCTCGGGCGCTTTGCCTCGGTGGTGGGGGAGGCCCTGTCGCTGGGCGCCCCGCTCTCCGAGACGCTCGCGCGGCAGGCGCAGGTGATTCGCGACGAGCAGCGCTCCCAGGTCGAGGAGGAGATCGAGCGGGTGCCGGTGAAGATGCTCGTGCCGCTGGGCGTGCTGATCGTCCCGGCGATGTTCCTCGCGATCCTTGGGCCGCTGGTCGGCGCGGCGGTGGTGGTCGGTTAGGAAGGCTTGCGAGAAGGGAGAAGAGATGACGGGACACATGGAGCGGATGAGGGCGCGCCTGCGGGAGCTCGTGCGGGATGAGTGCGGACAAGGTACAACAGAATATGCCATCTTAGTTGGTGTTTTAGTAGTAATCGCAATAATTGCAATTCTAGCATTCAGAGACAGGGTGTCGGAGCTGTGGGAGGCCATCGCGAGCGGCATCAACTCGCTGTGAGGGTGCGGCCGGCCCTCGTCGCGCTGGCGCTCGTCGTGGCCGGCGCGGCGGGGCTCGCCCTGAGCGTGGCGGGCCCGCCCGCGCGGACCCCGGTCGAGAACGAGCGGACGCTCGAGGGGGAGACCGGGGAGGGCCCCTCGCCGACCGGCGACGCGGCCGGGCCCGGGGACGCCCCAACGGCCGCCGAGCCTGACGACGCGCTGCCCGAGCCGGTCCGCGAGGTCCTCGGCGACGCCGCGGGCGCGGACGGCGCGCGGTCCTGGAGCAGCGAGCTGTCGCTGGAGGACGAGGCGGCGCGCGTCCTGGGCGAGGCGGCCGAGCGCGGCGACTGCGTGCTGGCGCGCGCGGGCTATCTGGACCTCACGGGAGGGACATGGGGATGCGTGACGCAGGGGAGCGGATGGACGGAGGTCTGCGTCGTCTGGGCGCGGACGGACGGAACGGGATGCGAGGCGCGCGCGTGGAGGCTGGACGCGTCGGAGCTCGCGGCGCGACGGGGAGGTGGCTAGCGGATGAGGGCGGCCAGTCGACAGTCGAGTACCTGCTCGTGCTCTCGGCGTTTCTCGTCGCCGTGGTGGTCATGGGCCTGCTGTGGCACGCGGGGCGCGACGGAGCGCTCGTCGGCGAGGCGACCCGGGCCGCCTCGCACGGGACGGCGCAGGGCGGGGTCGCACTGCTCAAGGACGTCCTCTGCTACTGAGGCGGGCGCGTCGACCCGGGGTCAGATGAGCGTCGAGGCCGCCGTGCTGCTGCCGGTCGCGCTGACGCTGGTGGCGCTGCTCGTCCAGCCCGTTTGCGTGCTCTACACCCGCGCGGTAATGGCGTCGACGGCCGGCGAGCTCGCGCGGCTGGCCGCCACGTCGCGCGGGGACGAGCATGACCTGCGGGCCTTCGCCCTGAGGAGGCTGGCGGCGGTGCCGGAGGTGTCGGTCTTCCACGTGGGCGGCGCCGACGGCTGGGACGTCGAGGTCGAGGGACCGGGCGAGGAGGGGGTCGTGACCGTGGCCCTCGCGGGTCGCGTGCGCCCCCTGCCCGTGCTCGGGGTGCTCGCGTCCGCGCTCGGTGAGGTCGAGGGGAACGACGTGGTGCTGAGGGTCGAGACGTCCGCCTCGGTGCGGGCCGACTGGATCGGAGGGAGCTATGGGGACTGGGTCGGCATCTGGTCGTGAGGGGAGCCCCGTGCTCTCCGTCTTTCGTGACGACGAGGACGGCTTCACCACGGTCGCCGTGGCCGTGTCGCTGCTGCTGTGCCTGACGCTCGTTTTCACGGCGGCGTCGGCGGGCTGGGTGGCGGCGCGCTCGTCCGAGGTCCAGCGCGTGGCCGACGCCGCGGCGCTCTCGGGCCAGAACGCGGTGGCCGCCTACTCGACGATCGCCCAGGTGCTCGACGCCTGCGTGCTCAGCCTGGGCCTCACCGGCATGATCACCTACGGGGCCGGGCTCGTGGCCTCCTGCGTGCCGGGCCTCACGGGGGTGGGACTGGAGCTGTGCTCCGCGGGCGGGCGCGTGCTCGACGCGCGCTCGCGGCTCGCCCAGGCGGCCGGGGAGGGGCTCTCGCGCCTGGAGGCGGCGCTCCCCGCGCTGGTGGTGGCCAACTCCGCGTCGTGCGTCGCCGCCAACAGCGAGGAGGGCCTCGCCTACGTGGGCTGCGCCATCCCCTTCCCGGTGCGCTCGTCCTCGGACTTCTCCGCCCTCGAGGCGGAGGTCGACCAGGAGGGGCTCGACGAGCTCTCCGAGCGCATGCGCGAGGCCTCGGCCGAGGTCCAGGAGGCGCGCGAGCGCGCCGACGACGCGCTGGAGCGGGGCTGGCGGGCCGACTGCGGATCTGCGCCCTACTGCCTGTGGGAGCGAGCGGACTCCCTGGCCGGTCTTCCGGCGGCGAGCAACCCGCGCTACGCGTCGCCCGACGGGTGGAGCTTCGGCGCCCCGCTGCTGCGCGCCCGGAGCTACTACGCGGCGCGGCTCGAGGCCGAGCGCGTGACGGGGCGCACGGACGAGGAGTTGACGGACGCGGCGTGTCGTCGGGCGTTCTACGAGTACGCGCTCGGCCGCGTGCGCGCCGGCTCCTGGGTCGAGCGCGACGACGGCACGGTCTCCTCCGACCTCCCGAGCCTGCCGCGGAACGCCGACGAGACGCGGGCGACGGAGCTCTACACGCGGCGCGCCTGGCCCTGCACGACGGAGGGCGGCACGCGCACCCTGCACTGCTCGCTCGACTGCTCGGGGGCGACGGGGGCGGCCGCGGGCGTCGCCTCGCTCTCCGAGCTGGACGCCGGCCTCGTCGCGCGCTGCGACGCCTGCGGCATGGACGCGAGCGACCTCGGGCGGGTCGCCTCGGCGTCGACCTCCATCGAGAACGGGTTCGAGCACCATTGGCGCCTCATCGTGGAGGCGTCGGAGGACTACGAGGCCGCCCGCAACGACTTGGCCGAGGCGGAGGGGCGCACGCGCGAGCTCGCCGAGGAGGGCGAGGACGCCTTCGAGGAGGCGACGGACCGGCTCTCGGGCGCACGGCCGACGCTCTGCCCGCCCGGCGCATGGGGGTGCGTCGCCGTGGTGGCACGCGCCGACGGAACGACCGTGCCCACCGAGCTCACGCGCGCATTCCTCTCGTCCGCGGAGCTTCCCGCGGGGGCCGCGGCGTCCGCCGCGGTGCTCGCCCCTGACGATTCCACCGCCGAGAACAACGTGCTCTCGAGCTTCCTGGACGGCCTGTCGGCGGGGGACTCGGTGCTGGGTGGTGCCGCCGAGGGGGTTCTGGGGCTCTGGGGCGAGCTGCTCGTGGGATACGGTGGGGCCTACGGGCGGGTCGCCGAGCTCGGCGGGGCGTTTCTCGACCGGCTCGACGGCGTGCTGGGAGGGTCGGTGGGCGCGTGGCTGCGCGAGCGGCTCAAGGGGGCGCTCGCGGACGCAGGGCTCGAGCCGGTGGACATGCGTCTGCGCAAGCCGGTGCTCACCAACACGCAGGACGTGCTCGACCAGAGCGGCCTGGAGCAGGCGGCGTCGGTGCGCGAGCTCGTGGCGCGGCTGCCGGAGTCGGCCTCGGCCGCGGACTTCGCCCGGTCGCTCGGCGTGGAGCTGGTCGGCGGGGAGGGCTCGGCGACCGTCACCGTCGCCGAGCTGACGATACCGGGAACCGACGTCACGATCCCCCTGACCGTGGACCTCTCCTCCCTGGCGGGTGCGGCATGAGGGCGTGGGTCGCCGCGCTGCGGGGGCGCGAGGGGCAGATGACCGTGGAGCTCGCGGTGCTGACGCCCGTGGTGATCGTCATCGCGCTCGTGGCGCTCAACCTCATGGGGTACGTGGAGGCGTGTGCGGCCTTCGACCAGGCCGCGCAGGACGCGGTGCTCGCCCACGGCGTCGCGCCGTCCGGCGAGCAGAGCTCCGAGCGCGCCGTCGAGGAGGTCTCGTCCGCGCTCGCCGAGGCGCTCGGCCGAGAGGGGCGCTGCGAGGTGGAGGTTCGCGCCGAGGGGGTCTCCGAGGGCGGCCGGCAGACCTCGTTCGCCGTGTCGCCGCTGCTCACGAGGTACGTGTGCACGCTCACGTACCGTCCCTGGCCCCGATTGGCGCGACTGCCCGGCGTCACGTTCGAGGCGCCCCTCGCGCTGCGGCACGAGCGCGAGATCGTGGTGGACCGCTATCGCAGCGGGGTGGTGGTCTGACATGGGAGGGCACGTGAGGCTGATGTCGGACGAGCGGCCCGACCTCGTGCTCGAGCTCAGGGTCCTGGGTACGTGGGCCGAGCGGCTCCGCGGGCTTCTCGGCACCCGGGAGGACGCGGAGCCGGTGCTGCTCGCGCGGTGCGGGTCGATTCACACCTACGGGATGCGCTACCCCATCGACGTGGCGCTCGTCGGGGAGCGTGGCGAGGTGGTCGCTGCGCGGAGGGCCTTGGGGCCGCGTGAGCTGCTCGCGCACGCGGGCGCGCGCTGCGCGATCGAGCGGCCGGCGGGACGGGGCCCGTGGCCGGAGGCGGGGGAGCACCTGTGGGTCCGCGCGGCGAGCGCCGACGGGGTGGGAGCCTAGGGAAGGGAGCGTCATGCCAAACGAGAGGGAACCGGTCGGATCGGTGGCCTATCGGACGAGGGTGTGCCCGCGCTGTGGGTCGGAGCTCTATGCCGACATGGGCGTCTGCTACGGCTGCCTGTATGACTTCGAGCGCGAGGCCGAGCGTTCCGAAAGCCCGCTGCCCCCGCTGGCGGTGGGGCCGGGCGAGACGATGCCCCTCTCGGTGGCGGGTCCCGCGGAGGGCCTCATCGAGGACGTGGGCCTGCTCGTGCGGACGGCCTCGGTCGACGCGTGGGTGGCGGTGCCGGAGGAGGGGCTCGTCATCGGGAGGGCGCCCGGCTGCGACGTGGTGCTCCACTCGCTGGCGGTCTCCCGCGCGCACCTGCGCGTCACCCCGACGCCCGACGGGATGGAGGTTCGCGACCTGGGGGCCACCAACCCGGCGCGCTACCGGGGGCGCGAGGTGCGCGACTGCGTCGTGGTGCCGTACGGGGACTCGGTCGACGTGTGCGGCTGCATCCTGACGATGACCGGGCCGCGGGCGCGGGGGCGCTCGTGAGCGGGCGGGGCTCTGCTATGCTGACGGCGACCTGTGAGAAGGCGACGTCCCTGGAGGCACCATGTCCAACCACACGGATCCCCGTCGCGTGCTCGGCACGCTCGCCGCCGCGCTGCTCGTCACCGTGGTCGCGCTTCTCGCCCTCCCCGCCGCGCCCGCTCAGGCGCGCGAATACGCGATCTCGCGCGTGGACATAGACGCGACGGTCCTGCCCGACGGGACGCTCAGCGTGGCGGAGACGCGCACCTTCGACTTCGATGGCAGCTTCAACGGCGTCTACTGGGACATCCCCACCGGACACAACGAGAGCAACGGCCAGGACGTCGAGGTGAGCGTGCTCTCCGCGGGGGAGGGGACCGCGGGCGATGTCACCGCGCTCGAGGCGTCGGACTCCGGCGCCAACGGTACCTACCGGGTGGAGCGGCGTGGGGACGTGCTGCGCGTGACGCTCTTCTCGGCGCAGGAGGACGACGAGGTCGCGTTCACCATCGCCTACGCGGCACGCGGGGTCGTCACGCGCTGGTCCGACACCGGGGAGCTCTACTGGAAGTTCGTGTCGGACGGCTGGGACGTGCCCTCCGACAACGTGACCTGCACGCTGCACCTGCCGGTGCCGAGCGGGGCTTCGGTGGAGCCCGGCGAGACGGTGCGCGCCTGGGGCCACGGACCGCTCGACGCCGAGGTTGCCTTCGACGGCGACGACGTGGTCTTCACCGTGCCGGGCGTGGGCACCGACGAGTTCGCCGAGATGCGCGTGGCGTTTCCTTCCTCGTGGGTCGCCGACCTGGCGGAGACGCCGGGCGAGCGGCTGCCCACGATCCTCTCCGAGGAGCAGCGGTGGGCCGATGAGGCCAACGAGCGCCGCGACCGGGCGCGCCTGGCCTACTTCGGGTCGATGGCGGCCGCGGCCGTCCTTGCCGCGGGGAGCGTCGCCTGGGCTCTCGTGCGTCGCGCGCGCTATCGTCGCGAGGCCGCGCCGCGCTTCCAGGACGCCTACTTCCGCGACGTGCCCACGTCCGACCACCCCGCGGTCCTGGGCGCGCTGCACGACGGCGGCGACGTGGACGGCCGGCAGCTCACCGCGTCGCTCATGCGCCTCACCGACCAGGGCGTCCTCAGGCTGGAGAAGGTGACGGAGACGCGAAGGGGACTGCTCGGCGAGAAGGTCGAGGAGGACTATCGCCTCACCGTGGAGCGCGAGCTCGCGCCCGCCGGAGCGGGCGACGTCCGGGCGCGGCAGGCGCGTGACCTCGACGAGCGGACGCTGGAGCTGGTGTTCGGCACGGTCGCGGGGACCGGGGCGCAGGTGGGAGCGAGCCTGTCCTTCGAGCAGATCGAGGCGTTCGCCAAGCGCGAGCCCCAGGCGTACTCCGACGCGTACGACGAGTGGGAGGGCTCCGTCAGGGGCGCCTACCTCACGCGCTTCTCGGGAACGGGCGAGCTCACCCGCGGGAGGGGCCTGCTGTACGCCCTGGCCGTCGCCGACTGGGCCGTGGGCGCGCTGGTAGCGGTGGCGCTGGCGGTCATGGGGGCGCCAGCGCTCGCGATCGTGGTCGAGGCCGCCGTGATGGCGGTCGTCGGCGTTGCGGTCTTTGCGGTGGCCCACGGCATGAGCGACCTCAACCGGGAGGCCATCGAGGTGCGCGCCCAGCTCGACGCGCTCGAGCGCTGGCTGCGCGAGTTCACGCGGCTCAAGGAGGCCCCGCCCACCGACGTGGTGCTCTGGAACCGCCTGCTGGTGATGGCCGTCGCCCTCGGGGTGGCCGACGAGGTGATAGAGCAGCTCAAGGACGCGCTGCCGCAGGTGATCGACGACCCGCTGTTCATGCCCGCGTACGGCTGGTTCTTCTGGTACGGCCGCGGGACGCGCGCACCCGTCGCGGCGCTCGCGCACAGCGTCGAGTCGGCGCACAACGTCTCCGCGGCGGCGCTCGCCGGCTCGTCGAACAGCTCGGTCGGCGGGGGCGGGGGCGGCTTCTCCGGAGGCGGGGGCGGAGGCTTCGGCGGCGGGGGCGGAGGCGGCGCCTTCTAGGCGGTGCCCTGCGAAAAAAGGCTTTGACAACGGAGGGGCCTCTGGTATAGTGAATCCCGCACTGATTCGGCTGGGTAGCTCAGTTGGTAGAGCAGGGGACTGAAAATCCCCGTGTCAGGGGTTCGACTCCCTTCCCCGCCACCAGTAAGTTCGCAGGCCGGAAGCCATATGGTTTCCGGCCTGTTTTGCATTGCGCCTTGCTCCCGCCGTGGCGCTTCTCGGCAAATAACCCGCAAAAAATGATTTCATAATCATATAATCGCAGGATTAAGGTTTGTGAATGTCAGATTTTGCGTGTTAATGCGGCCGTGCCGGAGCCGATGGGACCGCGCCGGAGCCGATGGGACCGCACCGAATCCGAGGGGACAGCACCCGCGCGTCAGTACCGCACCTCGAAGTGGTGCTCGGAGCGGTCAACGGGGATTTCCTCGCGCTCCTTCACCACGTAGCGGATGGGGCGGTGCCGGTACGCCTCGAGCATCTGCGGGATGAAGGCGCCCACGTGGGCCGGCGCGCCCTGGATCTCGGCGGTGACCGAGCCGTCGGGGTTGTTGATCACCCACCCCGTGAGCTCGAGCTCGCGCGCCACCATCGACGACGTCCAGCGGAAGCCCACCCCCTGCACCTCGCCGACGAAGCGGAGGTGGAGCCGCACGGCGTCGTCGGGGGCCGTGATGCCCGTGTCGCCGCGTCGCCCGAAGAATGACATCGCGCCTCCTCGCAGGTCTGTGTCCGAATCCCGTAGTCGCGCCGAGACCGGGCCGCTCCGCGCGGCCCACGCGTACAATATACCCGCTGTCGGCGCGAGGCGGGGGCAGGGCCGGCAGGCGCCCGATGGGGCGCGACCGCCCCCGCGCAGGATGCGCACGTGCCATGAGGAGGAACGATGGGCTGCACTCGTAGGGAGTTTCTCGCGCTCGCGTCCGTGGGGTCGGTCGTCGGGCTCGCCGGCTGCACGCCCGCCCAGCGACCCGCGACGGAGCCGTCCGACAGCGCCGAGCAGCCCCCGGTCGACGTCGACCTCAACGAGTTCGCCGACCTCGCGCTCGACGCCTCCGCCTGGCGCTACGACTCCGAGCACGACGTCTACTACCAGCTCGGGCTGACCTACTGCAAGAAGCCGGCGACCCCCACCTACGAGTCCCTCGCGATCTTCGTGCCCGGCGCCTACCTCACGGGCGAGAAGAGCGGCGACACCTACACCTGCGAGATCAACGACAAGGCCGTGGTGGGCAACTTCACGCCCGCGACGGCGCCGATCCTCATGCCGATCAACGCCGGGACCCTCTCGGCCCAGACGAGCCCCACGGCCTACGGCTACGACGGCCTCGCGCCCTACCTCGAGGCCGGCTGCGTCTACGTCTACGCGGGGTTCCGCGGCCGCTCGGCGGGCTACGACACCACCTCGGGCTCCGACGAGCTGTTCCCCGGGGGCTCGCCCTGGCCGGTGGTGGACCTCAAGGCCGCCGTGCGCTACCTGCGCTACAACGCCGACGCCCTTCCGTGCTCCACGGACCGCGTCTTCGTCTTCGGCTTCTCGGCGGGCGGCGGCGTGAGCGCCGTGCTCGGCGCCTCCGGGGACGCCGGGGCCTTTGACCCCTACCTCGAGTCCATCGGCGCCGTCACGCACGACGCCAAGGGCGCCGCGGTCTCCGACGCCATCGCGGGCAGCGCCTCGTGGTGCCCGGTCACCTCCTTCGACCAGGCTGACGCCGCCTACGAGTGGTGCCAGGGCCAGTACGCGAGCGACGGCACCCGCGCCGAGGGCACCTGGACCCGCCAGCTCTCCCAGGACCTCGCCGCGTCCTACGGCGCGTGGGTCAACGGCATGGACCTGCGCGACGACTCAGACGACCAGCTGACGCTCGACGAGACCGAGGCGGGCGTCTACGCGATGGGCTCCTACGCCCAGGCCCTTCTCGACGAGGTGAACGAGGCCGCCACGAGCTTCGTCCAGACCACCGCGTTCCCCTATACCTACACGCCCCAGCGCCTGGAGGACCCGTCGTTCCCCGGCGACCCCAACCTCGCCGCCGCGCGCGCCGCGGACGCCGCCGCGGCCCAGGCGGACGACGCGTCCTCCGCGCCCGCCGACGGCACCGGCGAGGGCGACGTGTCCGGGGGCACCGTCGACTCCGCGCTCCTGGCGACCGGCGTCTCGCAGGTCCAGTCGACCATCTTCGACTCGGCCCAGAACTACTTCGCGGCGCTCAACGCGGAGTCCTGGTGGATCAACTACAGCCACGGCTCGGGCAGCGTCTCGGTCTCGAACCTGCGCGACTTCGTCCTGCGCGCGCGCCCCGCGTCGCTGGACGCGGCGCCGTTCGACCGGCCGGACCGCAGCTCGCGCACCAACCAGCTCTTTGGCATCGGGGAGGAGTCCACGCTGCACTTCTCGGCGTCCGTCGGCGAGGTGGTCGGGGCCAACGCCGAGACCTACGCCGCGCTCGGGGGCTGGGACGCGGAGTACCCGCAGGCCTGGGAGGACGACCTCGCCAAGACCGACGCGCTCGACGTCTCGATGGGCGACCGCGTCTCGATGATGAACCCGCTCTTCTGGCTGAGCGGCCACTACGACGGCTACGGCCAGTCGACCGTCGCGCCGCACTGGCGCGTGAACGAGGGCCTCTTCGACTCCGACGTGTCGCTGTGCTGCGCCGCCAACATGGTCTGGGCGCTGCGCAAGTACGACGGCGTGACCGACGTGGCGCACACGCCCGTCTGGGGCCAGGGCCACGTGCTCGCCGAGCGCAGCGGGTCGGCCACGTCGAACCTGCTGTCGTGGGTGGTGTCGTGCTGCGCGGCGCAGTGACGTGCCGGCTCGCGCGCCCTTCTCACCACGATGTGCCGCAGCGATAAACGCATAAACCTACCCATATGACGCGGGGTTGACAATACCCTTTCCGTGAACGGCAGAAAAATCCCCAATCCCGTGCTATACTTCACAGAGTGTGAAGGGAGTGGGCCTATGTTCGCCGTCGGTGAGTATGTCGTTCATCCCGGTCAGGGGGTCTGTCAGGTCGAGGACGTGACCGAGGGTCCCCGTGCCGTCTACCAGCTGATGCCGGTGGGGAAGCGCCATCCCATGCGCATCAGCTTCCCCGTGGCCAACGAGGGGCGCCTGCGCCCGATCCTCTCGCGCGACGAGGCGCGCGACCTGCTCGACGAGGTGCCCGCCATCGAGGTCGAGCGCTTCGAGGCGCGCAACAACTCCCTCGAGGAGGAGCACTACCGCGCCGAGATGCGCGAGGGCTCCTGCCGCGACTCCATCCGCATCGCCAAGACCTTCCGCATCCGCATCGAGGAGCTCTCCGCCCGCAACAAGCGCCCGCCGGTGGCCTACGAGCGCATTCTCAAGGAGGCTCGCGAGCGCTACAGCTCCGAGCTCGCCGTGGCGCTGGGCTGCACGCCCGCCGATGCGCTCGAGCTGCTCCAGGCGCGCATGGGGGAGCGCCCGGAGGACAACTGACGTTACCGTTGGGGCACGTGGCCCCGTGTGAGGCCTGTGAGGGAGCCCGCCAGCCCGTACAATGGGGAAATCTCAAGCGAAGCCGTTGAGGAGGACCCATGTCTGAGGCTGACACCACCGGGCAGACGCCCGGGACCCGCGCCATCATCACCGTGCTGGGAAGCGACCGACCGGGCATCGTAGCCGCCGTGGCGGGCGCCCTGTCCGAGCGCGCGGCCAACATCCAGGACATCTCGCAGACGATCCTGCAGGGCATCTTCACGATGACCATGCTCGTGGACCTGGCCGACGCGGACTTCTCGGAGCTCAAGGCCCGTCTCGACGAGCTCTCGGAGGACCTCGGCGTGCAGATCACCATGCAGCGCGAGGAGGTCTTCCGCTACATGTACCGGCTCTAGGCTCAAGAGACGCGCGCGGCGAGAAGCCCCGCGGGAAGGAGGTTCCATGATCCGCATGCCCCGAGGGGGAGGCCGTCCGATCCTGACCCCGCGCGAGACCGACGCCTTCCTGAACGCGTCCGACGCCTACCCGATGCCCTCGGTGGGGCTGGGGCTGCCGCCCGTCTCGGACGGCCTCTACCACGGCTACGAGGACGTGGACGTGGTCCCGCCCGAGCTCTATGCCCGCTACGACGTCAAGCGCGGGCTGCGCAACGCCGACGGGTCGGGCGTGCTCGTGGGGCTCACCACGATCTCCAACGTCCACGGCTACAACAAGACCGACCACGGCATCGAGCCCGACGAGGGAGACCTGGTCTACCGCGGCTACCACGTCTCCGACCTCATCGACGCCACGCAGCGCGAGGACCGCTTTGGCTACGAGGAGGTCGCGTACCTGCTGATCTCGGGCAAGCTGCCCACGCACGAGGAGCTCGCCGACTTCCGCGCGCGCATCGACTCGCGCCGGCAGCTGCCCGAGGGCTACCTGGGCATCTTCCCGCGCGCTACGCACAGCCACAACATCATGAACGTGCTGCAGCGCGCGACGCTGCTGCTCTACGCCTTCGACCCCACGCCCGACGACACCTCGCCCACGCACGAGATCGACGTGGCGCTGTCGCTTCTGGGCCGCTGGCCGCGCACGGCCGCCGTGGCGCACGCCGCCCGCGTGGCCGCGGAGAACGACGAGCGGCTCGTGGTGCCGCCCGCGCGCGAGGGCTACTCGATGGCCGAGACGGTCCTCGACGTGCTGCGCTCCGACGAGGGCTTCACGCACGAGGAGGCCATGCTGCTCGACGTCATGCTCGTCCTGCACGCGGAGCACGGCGGCGGCAACAACTCCACGTTCACCACGCGCGTGCTCTCGTCCTCGGGCACGGACGCGTACTCGGCCTACGCGGCGGCCATCGGCTCGCTCAAGGGGCCCAAGCACGGCGGGGCCAACACCAAGGTGAGCGCGATGATCGACGACGTGGCGGCCCACGTGCGCCACTGGGACAGCGACGACGAGCTCGCCGGCTACCTCGAGAAGATCGTGCGCAGGCAGGCCTTCGACAAGAGCGGGCTCATCTACGGGCTGGGGCACGCGGTCTACACGCTCTCGGACCCGCGCGCCGTGATCGTGAAGCGCTACGCGCGCAACGTGGCCCGCGCGAAGGGTCAGGAGGCGCGCATGGCCCTCATCGAGGGCATCGAGCGGCTCGGTCCGCAGGTCATGCGTGACGTCAAGGGCTCCACCAAGCCACTGTGCGCCAACATCGACCTCTACACCGGCTTCATCTATTCGATGCTCGGCATCTCGCCGGACCTCTACACGGCCATCTTCGCGATGGCGCGCCTCGCGGGCTGGACGGCGCACCGGATGGAGGAGCTCTACGGCGCCGGGCGCATCATCCGCCCCGCGTACAACACCGTGATGCCGCACGCCGGCGCGCCCTACGTGCCCATCGACGAGCGCTGACTCGCCGTCGTAGGCGCGGGTCGCGCCGGCGCGTGCCGGGACCGGTCGGGTGAGGGGCTCGGCGGGGACGCCTACTCCTCGTCCTCCTCCTGCTCCTCCTCGTCGAGGCGCAGCGGCTTGAAGCTGGCCGTGTCGCCGCCTACGAGCTCCTTGGCCTCCTCGGCCTGGGCCGCGCGGACGTCGCGGGTGGCCGCCGAGAAGATGTCCTCGTCGTCGTCGGACTCGTTGATGGCGGCGACGCGGGCCGCCACCTGCGGCGCGACCTCCTCGAGCGGCAGGCGCGTGAGCCTGTGCTGGCGCTTGGCCTTGGAGAAGAGCGGCACGTACTCGTAGATGACGCTCGAGTTCTCGAGGCCGTACCAGCGCGCCGGCGAGCCGCAGACGCTGCGGATGAGGTACTTGAGCTCGATGATGCGCTGGTCGAAGCCCGAGAGGTCGGTCTCGGGGGAGAGCACCTTGCGGATGAGGCAGAAGCGGAAGTCGCCCACCGCGCTCTTCTCGCGGTAGATCGAGTACTTGTGGTTCTGCGGGGCGATCTGGTTGTTGGCCACGAGGTCGGCCACGATCTGGTAGAGGTAGGTGTTGATGCGCTGGTTGACCTTGAAGCCCAGACGGATCTGGATCTTGAAGAGGAAGTCGGTGCCAAAGTCGTTGACGATGAACTCGTGGGTGTGCGGCTCGTCGGTGACTTGGACGTTCAGGAAGTAGTAGGCGCGGGCGCGCTTGGGCCGCTTGTCCAGGATCGAGTAGAGGATGTCGCGGTCGAGCTTGTCGAACGACGAGTCGTTGGTCAGAAAGACCAGGTTGTCGGCGAGCAGCGGGTACGACTCGTCGTGACTGAGGTCAAAGAGCTGGTCGAGGTACTCGCGCACGGGCAGGAACACCGTCTGGGTGAGCTCGGTGGCGGTGCCGCGGCGCCACACGTACATCACGGCGAAGATGAGGAAGCTCATGATGACGGTGACGTAGCCGCCGTGGAAGAACTTCGTGAGGCTCGAGAAGAAGAACATGAACTCGATCGCCCCGAAGAAGATGGCGAACGGCACGGCGAGCGCGCCCTTGTGGCGCACGCGCGCGAGGTAGACCGTGAGCAGCACCGTGGTCATGAGCATGGTGACGGTGATGGCCAGGCCGTAGGCGGCCTCCATGTGCGCCGAGGTCTGGAACAGCAGCACCACGCAGATGCAGCCGGCCCACATGATGCTGTTGACGAGCGGGATGTAGATCTGGCCCTTGGTCTCGGACGGATAGTTGATCTTCATGTGCGGCATCAGGTCCAGGCGCACGGCCTCCGAGACGATGGAGTAGGAGCCGGTGATGAGGGCCTGGGAGGCGATGATCGCCGCGAACGTCGAGAGGATGACGGCGAAGACGCGGATCTGGCCGGGCAGCATCTGGAAGAACGGGTTGAGGTCGGCCACCGAGCCGAGCTCGGGGCTGCCGCTGTTGGCGATGATCCAGGCGCCCTGGCCGAGGTAGTTGAGGATCAGGCACACCTTCACGAACGGCCAGGTGGCGTAGATGTTGGGCTTGCCCACGTGACCCATGTCGGAGTAGAGGGCCTCGGCGCCCGTGGTGCAGAGAAACACGTTGCCGAGCACCATGAGGCCGGCGGCGTTGAGGTTCCCGTCAAAGAGGAACTCGATGCCGCGCACGGGGTTGAGCGCGCGGAAGACCTCGAGGTTGGCGCCGATGTTGAGCAGGCCCGCGACGCCCAGGAACACGAACCACACGGTCATGACCGGGCCGAAGAGCTTGCCGATCGTGGAGGTGCCGGCCTTCTGCATGAAGAACAGCACGCAGAGGATGCAGATGACCACCGCAACGACGATGCTCTGGTTGTCGCCGATCACGGCGTAGATGAAGTCGACGGTGCGCAGGCCCTCGATGGCCGTGGTCACGGTGACCGCCGGGGTGAGGATGCCGTCGGCGAGAAGCGCGGCGCCGCCGATCATGGCGGGGATGATGAGCCACTTGGCGCAGCGGCGCACGAGGCTGTAGAGTGCGAAGATGCCGCCCTCGTTGTGGTTGTCGGCCTTCATGGCCACGAGCACGTACTTGACCGTGGTGATGAGGGTCAGCGTCCAGATGATGAGCGAGAGGGCGCCCAGGACCACGTCCTGCGACATCGTGGCGAGGCCGCCGTTGCCGGAGATGATGGCCTTCAGGGTGTACATGGGGCTCGTGCCGATGTCGCCGTACACGACGCCCAACGTGACAAGGATCATTCCCGCGGAAAGGGGGATGCCGGCGCTCTTGGTCTTGCGCGCGACGCGTGCCAGCGGGCTGGTCTTCGCTGTCATACCGCTCCAAACTCGGGGCCAACAGATGAGGCCGTCAGGCCGATAGCACAGCCTAGCACTTTTGGGCAGCTATACGGCAACGCGACAGCCGGCGGATGAGGCTCGCCGGGCGGGCGCGCCCCTCGTCCCCGCTGCGTTCGTGCGAGAATGGGGCGGGCCGCCGGTGGCGGCGAGAAGGGCGACGGGCGAGAGGTGACCCGATGGAGTTTGTGGCGACGTGTCCCAAGGGGTTCGAGCGGCTGCTGGGCGAGGAGCTCACGAGGCTGGGGATGCCGCAGGTGCGGCCGCTGGCGGGCCAGGTGGCCTTCGGCGGCGAGCTGGCCGACGCATATCGGGCGTGCCTGTGGTCGCGGCTGGCGTCGCGCGTGCTGCTGGTGCTGGCGCGCGTGGGCGCCGCCGACGCCGACGAGCTCTACGAGGGCGTCCGCGCGCTCGCGTGGGAGGACCACGTGCCGGCGGGCGCGACCTTCGCCGTGAGCGCACACGGCACCAACGCGCACCTGAGGAACACGCACTTCGTGGCCCTGCGGGTCAAGGACGCCGTCGCCGACCGGCTGCTGGCGGCGCGCGGCGCGCGGGCCGTGACGGACCCGGAGCGCCCGGACGTGACCGTCTCGGCGCGCCTCTCTGACGCGCGCGTCACGGTCTCGGTGGACCTGGCGGGCGAGCCGCTCTTCCGCCGCGGCTATGACGCGCGCACGGCCGCGCGCGTGGCGCCGCTGCGCCCGGACTACGCCGCGGCGCTGCTGGCCGCCGGCGGCTGGGCGGAGCGCGCGGCCGCCGGGGACGCCGTGCTCGCGGCGCTCTGGCCCGGTCAGGGCAGCGTGCTCGCGGAGGCGGCCGGGGCCGCGCTCGACCGCGCGCCGGGTCTCCTGCGGGCGCGCTGGGGCCTGGAGGGCTGGGGCGGTCACGACGCCGCTGCCTGGGACGCCCTGCTCGCCGAGGCCGACGAGCGCGCGGAGGCGGGCGCGGCGCGCGGCGTGACGCTCGTGGCGGCGGACGGCCGCGCCGGCGCGGAGCCCGCGTGCCGCGCCGCGATGCGAGCCTCAGGCCTGGGCTGCGAGGCGAGGTTCTGCTCGCCGTCCTAGGTCGCGGACGTCGCACGTGCGGCGGGCGCCCGCGCGCTCGCCGTGGCCGATCTCTCGTGGGTCGCGCCCGAGGCCCTGGCGACCGAGGCGGCCGCCCTCGCCGACCTGGCGCAGATCGCGGGCCTGCCGCTCGTGGCGCTCGCGCGCGACGACTCCGCCGACGCCGCCCTGCGCGCCGAGCCCTCCTCCGTGACCGAGGTGATCGCCGGCCGCGAGGCGGCGTCGATCCGCGCGTACCCCGCGCGCCCCGACGCCCCGGCGCCCGCCGCGGTGACGCTTGCCGGCGGCGAGCGCGTGAGCGTGCTCGTGCCGGCGTCCGACCAGTTCGCGCGGCGTCTCGAGAAGGTCGCGCGCCTGCGGGCCAAGTGGGCGCGGCGCGAGGACGTGACGTGCTACCGCGTCTACGACGCCGACCTGCCCGACTACGCCGTGGCGATCGAGCTCTACGAGGGCTCCGAGACGCCGGGACGCTGGCTGCAGGTCTCCGAGTACGTCGCCCCGCGCGGCGTGGACCCGGCGCTCGCGCGTCGCCGGCTCATGGACGTGGCCGCGATCGCGCCGCGCGTGCTGGGCGTGGACCCCGCCGACGTGAGCGTGCGCGTGCGGACCCGCGCCCGCGGCGGCTCGCAGTACGCCGACGAGCGCCGCGAGCCGGCGCGCGAGCCGCGGGGCGGGCGAGCTTCTCGCCGGGACGGGGGCGTGGAGCTGCCGGCCGGCGCGCACCTGGTGGACGAGGGCGGCCTCACCTTCGAGGTCAACTTCGACGCGCGCCACGACTGCGGCATCTTCCTCGACCACCGCGAGACCCGCGCGCGCATCCGCGAGATGATGAAGCAGACGCAGGGCTCCAAGCGCTTCCTCAACCTCTTCGCCTACACGGGCACGGCCACGGTCTACGCGGCCGACGGCGGGGCCAAGCACACCACCACGGTGGACCTCTCGCGCCCGAGCCTGGACTGGGCGCGCCGCAACATGGCGCGCAACGGCTTCACGGGGCCGGCGCACGAGTTCGTGCAGGCCGACGTGCTGGCCTGGGTCACCGAGCAGCGCCACACGCGCAACCGCTGGGACCTGATCTTCTGCGACGTGCCCACGTTCTCCAACTCGGCGCGGATGCGCAGGGCGTCCTTCGACGTGCAGCGCGACCACGCGGAGCTCATCATCGGCGTCTCGCGCCTCCTGGTGCGCGGCGGGCGCGCGATCTTCTCGTGCAACCTGCGCACGTTCAAGCCCGACGTGGAGAAGCTCGCGCGCGCCGGCGTGGCCCTGGAGGACATCACCGACGAGACCATCCCCGAGGACTTCTCGCGCAACCGCAAGATCCACCACGCCTACGTGGTGACGCGCGTCTAGTTGTCGCGCGGAGGGCTCGGCCGGCCTGCGCCGACCACAGATGCGCCTGTTTTTGTCAGGACGCCCGCCGGTCGGGCGATGCCGCGCTCGTCCCGTCCGCCGCCGCGCCGCGCCCGCCCGCGTAGAGCCGGGCTAACTCGCGCGCCCGCGGGACTAGAATCTCCATGATGTGTGTTTGTCGGCACGGCCTCCCGCCGCGCCCTGAGTCGAAGATGGGGGAACACGCAATGGACGCTAGCATCGAGGCCACGGTCAAGGCCTGGCAGGAGAACGTGACCGAGAAGGACCTCGCCGACGAGCTCGCCGAGCTCGTGAAGCCCGGCAACGAGGAGAAGCTCTACGACGCCTTCTACCGCGACCTCTCGTTCGGCACCGCGGGTCTTCGCGGCACGCTCGGCGTGGGCACCAACCGCATGAACGTCTACGTGGTGGCCCAGGCGACCCAGGGCGTGGCCGACTACCTCAACGCCCACTACGACAACCCCACGCTCGCGCTCGCGCGCGACTCGCGCAACAAGGGCGAGGACTTCCAGCGCGTGGCCGCCGGCGTGCTGGCCGCCAACGGCGTGCACGTCTACGTGTACCCCCGCATCGAGCCCGTCCCCACGCTGTCCTTCGCGGTGCGCCACCTGCACACCTCCGCGGGCATCGTGCTCACGGCGTCGCACAACCCCGCCGTCTACAACGGCTACAAGGTCTACAACGACAACGGCGGCCAGATCACCGACGAGGCCGCCGACGAGATCTCGGCCAACATCAAGGCCGCCGACCCGTTCAACGTCAAGATGATGAACTTCGAGGAGGGCCTCGAGAAGGGCCTCATCGAGTGGACCCCCGAGGAGGTGCTCGACAGCTTCATCGACGCCATCAAGAAGGTCTCCGTGCCCGGGTTCAAGGCGTCCGACGACTACTCCGTGGTCTACACGCCGCTCAACGGCACCGGCATGGAGCTGGTGAGCCGCATCCTCAAGGAGATCGGCGTCGAGAACGTGACCGTGGTGCCCGAGCAGGCCGAGCCGGACGGCAACTTCCCCACCTGCACCTACCCCAACCCCGAGTTCCGCGAGGCGCTCCAGCTGGCGCTCGACCTCGCCGAGAAGGTTCGGCCCAACCTCGTGGTGGCCACCGACCCCGACGCCGACCGCATGGGCACCGCCATCCCGCACGACGGCGACTACGTGCTGCTCACCGGCAACGAGATGGGCGTGCTGCTCATGGACTGGCTCGCCACGATGGCGCGCGACCGCGGCGAGGACGTGAGCCGCAAGGTGGCCGTCTCCACGATCGTGTCTAGCTCTATGCCGGACGCGCTGGCGCGCGACTGGGGCTTCGAGATGCGCCGCGTGCTCACCGGCTTCAAGTACATCGGCGACCAGATCGACCAGCTCAAGGACGAGGGTGAGGAGGACCGCTTCCTCATGGGCTTCGAGGAGTCCTACGGCTACCTGGTGGGCACGCACGCCCGCGACAAGGACGCCGTGGTCGCCACGATGCTCTGCGTCGAGATGGCCTCCTACTACGCCGAGAGGGGCATGGACCTCTACGAGGCGATGGACGCGCTCTACCAGAAGTACGGCTACTACCTCAACGGCACCGTCAACGCGGCCTTCCCGGGCGCGGCCGGCGCCGAGCGCATGGCCGAGATTATGGCCGGCCTGCGCGAGAACCCGCCCGCGGAGATCGGCGGCTACAAGGTCGAGGGCATGACCGACTACGCCACCAGCCCCGAGATGCCGCGCGTCTCCGGCCTGCAGAAGGAGGCGCCGCAGACCCTGCCGCACGCCAACGTCATCGAGTTCCGCCTCGAGGGCGACAACAAGGTCATCTTCCGTCCGTCCGGCACCGAGCCCAAGGTCAAGGCCTACCTGTTCAGCAAGGGCGCCACGCGCGCCGAGTCCGAGGCCGTCCGTGACAAGCTCCGCGCGGCCAGCGAGGCCATCCTGAAGTAGTCTCCCGCTCACGCGGGGTGGGGCCCGCCGGACTTCACGCAGAGGTGCGCTTCGCGGAACCTCTGCTTAGAAGTCCGGCGGGCCCTCGCATGTCAGGGCAGCTATCCGTGCGGAGCGTAGGAAACAACAGGAAGCCCCCTGACTTTCACGCGTTAGTTCCGCTTCAGCGCACTAACGCGTGAAAGTCAGGGGGCTTCCGCCAGGTCCGTAGGGCCTACTCGCCGTCCGTGTCGGCGAGGCTCAGGGCATAGAGGGTCGTACCGGAGGAGGCGATGGTGGCGGGGTCCCAGCTGCGGTCGCTGACCTCGGGGGACGTCGGGTCGAGCACGCGCACGGAGCCGTCGTCCTCGGTGCCGGTCACGAGCACCCAGTGAGCCTCGTCGGTGAGCGTGCCCGCGGACGCCTCGAGCATGAGATAGGTGCCGTCGTCGGCGAGCAGCTGCGAGAGGTTGTCGGCGTTCGAAGCGTAGGTGGAGCAGGTGAGCCCCAGGTCGGTGACATCGGAGCCGGTCAGGAAGTCGCCCGAGAGGTGCGAGTCGGCGTCGGTCATGCCGGCGTCGGTCGCGAGCTGGGCCAGGTCGGCGGGCGTGCGGTCGGCCTTGCCGGTGAGGCCCATGTAGGCCATCGAGAGCGCCGTGGGGCCCGACCCGGTGAGCGCCAGCGGCGAGCCGGCATAGTCGACGTAGCCCCAGCGCGCGTCCCAGCACCGCAGCGTGGGCACGGTGCCCTGCGTGACGTCGTCCTCATAGGGCTGCGCGACCTTCTCGGCCTCCGGGTAGCCGGCCACGAAGTCGATGGCGTCGGGCTGGGAGAGGGCGAGCTCGAGCAGGGCGGCGTCGTACTGGTTAGCGTTGGCCGCGATCTGCGCGAGCTTCTCGCCGCGGTCGAGCTCGGAGGAGAACTCCCGCGTCAGCTCCTCGTCGACGCCCACGGCCACGCGCGCGTCGACGGGGTTGGCCTCGGTCGTCTGCTGGTCGGCACTGCAGCCGCGCACGCAGCTCGAGATGAGGACCACGAGCAGGACCACGATGACGAGCGCGAGCGCCCCGAGGATGAGCAGACGGCGGTTCGCGCTCACGCGGCGCGCGCGGCCGCTCTGGAAGTTGATGCTGCGGGCGCGCAGGGGGTAGCCGGGGCCCGACGAGCGACGGGCGCCCGCGGGACGGGAGCGCGTGCCGCGGGGACCGTGATAGGAGCCGCCCTGAGGGGAGACGCGCGGGCGGGCGGATCCCCCGTGCGGTCGCGCGCCGGAGGTGCCGCGCGGACGTGAGCTCCCGCGCGGTCGGCGCCCATCCTGGCCACTGTACGACATGCTGCCTCCGAGACCCGATCGAAACACATATCTCGCCCATCATAGACATCCCTCGCTCCGCGGGGGCGGGTGTCGGTCCCCCCATTCGGGGAGCGGCGAGAAGAACGGGCCCGGCCGCTCGGCGACCGGGCCCGCCGCAAGGGGTCGGGGAGTCGTGGGGTCCCGTCAGCCGGCTGGCGTGGTGGGCGTCTCCGGCGTGGCGGGCGTGGTGGGCTCGGTGGGCGTCTCGGGAGCGCCGCCGCCCGTGCCGTCCCCCGTGCCCCCGGCGTCCCCGCCGGTCGCGGGCGTCTCCGGCGTGGCGGGCGTCGTGGGCGTGGTGGGCTCGGTGGTGTCGTCCGCCCCGTCGTCCGTCTCGGTCGTCTCGCTCGTCTGGCCCTGGGTTGACGTGGTGGTCTGGCTCCAGCCCTGCTGGTTGACCGACGAGCTCGTGCCCACGAAGGTCCACGAGCTGTTGGGCTCGTAGGTCGCCTCGTGGTCGGCGACGGGGAACTCCTCGCGATCCTCGCCGTCGAGCGCGGCGTTCATGTAGGCGCACCAGATGGGGATCGGCAGGTTGTAGCCGCCGCCCGTGACGCCCTGGTAGTACACGCGCTGGTTGTCGTGCATGCGGCCGGTCCACACCACGGTGGTGAGCTGGGGCGTGAAGCCGCAGAACCAGAGGTCGGCGTAGTTGTCGGAGGTGCCGGTCTTGCCGGCCACGGGCTGGTCGATGTCGAGCATCGACAGCGCCACGTGCGCGGTGCCGTCGCTCTGGGTGATGACGCCCTCGAGCACGTCGATGACGTCGCTCATGATGGCCTCGTCAACCACCTGCTCGGGGTCGTCCTCGTGCTCGTAGACCACGTTCCCGTTGCGGTCCTCGATGCGCGTGATGGCCACGGGGTTGCGGTGGACGCCGCCGGTCGCGATCGTGGAGTAGGCCTCGGCCATCTCGAGCGGGGAGAGCTGCGTGGCGCCGAGCGCCGACGACAGGCCGGACTCGATCTGCGTGTCGATGCCGAGGGTCTTGGCCATGTCGGACACCTTGTCCATGCCGATCGCCTCGGCCACCTGGACGTAGCCCGTGTTCGACGAGACCGCCGTGGCGCTCGCGAGGGTCCGGACGCCGTAGTTGTGGTAGTCGATGTTGCTCGGCCGGTAGGTGGGCGTGATCTGGATGCTCGACGGGCAGTTGATCATGACGGTGGGGCTCATCCCCTCCTGCAGGGCCGCCACCAGGACGATCGCCTTGAAGCTCGAGCCGGTCTGGCGCTTGTTGGTCGCCAGGTTGACGGTGCTCTGCCCGGCGTCCGCGTCGTTTCCGTAGTTCTGGCCGCCCACCATGGCCACGATGTAGCCGTTGGAGTTGTCGATCGAGACGAGGGCGGCGCCCAGCTGGTCGTTGCCCGAGGCGGCGATGCGGTCGGACGCGGCCTTCTCGGCCGCCTGCTGCTTCTCGGGGTCGAGCGTGGTGTAGACGTTGAGGCCGCCCGCCTGGATGGTGTCGGACGAGAAGTCCTGCAGCAGCAGGTTGCGGACGTAGTCGGTGAAGTAGGGATAGGCGCTCTGGGAGTCGGTCAGCTGGCCGGGGTTGAGCGGGATCTCCTCGGCGCAGGTGGTGTCGTACTCCTCCTGCGTGATGTCGCCCGCCTCGAGCATGCGCGACAGGACGAGGTTGCGGCGGCTCTTGCAGTTCTCGTAGTTGGTGAACGGGTCGTAGTAGGTGGGGGAGTTGGGGATGCCCACGAGCGTGGCCGCCTCGTTGAGGGTGAGCTCGTTCGCGTGCTTGTTGAAGTAGGTGATGCTCGCCGCCTCGATGCCGTAGGCCCCGTTGCCGTAGAAGATGGCGTTGAGGTACATGTTGAGGATCTGGTCCTTGGTGTAGGTCTTCTCCATCTGGATGGCGATGTAGGCCTCGCGGACCTTGCGGCGCAGCGTGTTCTCGAACTGCTCGTCCGACAGCACCGTCCAGCGGACGAGCTGCTGGGTGATCGTGGAGCCGCCGCCCTGGTCGCCGCCGCCGAACACCTGGCCCACCGCGGCGCGCAGGATGCCCTCCGGGTCCACGCCGTTGTGCTGGTAGAAGCGCTTGTCCTCGGTGTCGACGGTGCCCCGCTTGACGTAGTCGCTGATCTCGTCGAGGTCGACGGAGCGACGGTTCTGCAGGTAGTAGGCCACGATCTCGTTGCCGTCGGCGTCGTAGACGCGCGTGGGCTCCGCCACCAGGAAGGCGTCTGCCGAGGTGTAGTCGGGCAGGTCCTCGAGCCAGCTCGAGACCACGGCGCCCAGCGACAGCGCGAGCGTCACGCAGAGCAGCGCTATGAATCCGAGCACGCCCGCGAGTCCGAACCCAACGAAGTGGGTCTTGGAGTGCGCGCGTGCCCTGCGGGTCCTGATGCCCATGTGCCCTCCCGTTTGGGTGCCGCCCGCGCCACGGGGCGGCGAGTCCACAGTTACCCGACATTATACGTGCCGCGACGGGTCGCGGCCGCGCTCGCTGCCGCCCGCGTGGTGAGTCCGTGGACGCCGCGAGGGAGCCGCCCCTCTCGGCACGCGCCCTTCCTGCCCTTTTCACGCCCGCTGCGCTATGCTTATGCGACATGCGGCCACCTGAAGCGGGTTTGGCCCTGTGAGGAAACCACGACGAAAGCGGGGGAGAGTTCGGTGCTGCCAGTCGACGAACAGCTCAAGGTCATCACCTCGGGCACGATGCAGATCGTGCCGCTTGACGAGCTCAGGAAGAAGCTCGAGAAGGGCACGCCCCTCAACATCAAGCTGGGAGTTGACCCCACGAGCCCCGACCTGCACCTCGGCCACGCGGTGCCGCTGCGCAAGATGCGCCAGTTCCAGGACCTGGGCCACAACGTGACGCTGATCATCGGCAACGGCACGGCGCTCATCGGCGACCCCTCGGGGCGCGACTCCACCCGCCCGCCGCTCACCGAGGAGCAGGTCGAGGCCAACGCCCAGACCTACGTCGAGCAGGCCATGAAGGTACTCGACCCCGAGCGCACCCAGATCGTGCACAACGGCGACTGGCTGAAGGGCCTCAACCTCGCCGAGATGCTGAAGCTCATGAGCCAGTTCAACGTCGCGCGCATCCTCGAGCGCGAGGACTTCCACAACCGCTACACCGAGGGCAAGTCGATAGCCCTGCACGAGTTCATCTACCCGGTGCTGCAGGCCTACGACTCCGTGGTGGTCAGGGCCGACCTCGAGATGGGCGGCAACGACCAGATCTTCAACCTGCTGGCCGGCCGCGACCTCATGCGCGCGATGGGCATGGAGCCGCAGGTGGCGCTCACGATGCCGCTGCTGGTGGGCACCGACGGCCACAAGAAGATGTCCAAGAGCTATGGCAACTACATCGGCCTCACCGACGAGCCGGCCGACATGTTCGGCAAGGTGATGTCCATCGCCGACGAGCTGGTGCCGCTCTACTGGCGCCTGTGCTCCACCGCCGACATCGAGCGGATCGACGCGATCGACGCCGCGTTCGCCGACGGCACCGCCGACCCGTACCAGCTCAAGCGCGAGCTGGGCGTCAACATCGTGGACCTCTACCACGGCGCGGGCGCCGGCGAGCGGGCCATGGCCGCCTTCGACGCGCAGTTCAAGCGCGCCGAGGTGCCCGAGGACGTGCCGGAGTTCCCCGCGAGCGTCGCCGAGGTCAACGACGAGGGCAAGGTCTACCTGGGCAAGCTGCTCGTCGAGGTGGGCATCGCCAAGTCCGCCGGCGAGGCGCGTCGCCTCGTGGACGGCGGCGGCGTCAAGATCAACGGCGAGGCCGTGGCGCCCAAGTGCTACAACGTCGACCCGGCGCTGCTGGGCGCGGGCACGGTGCTGCAGTCCGGCAAGCGCCGCTGGGCGCGGCTGGTGTAGGCGCCCGTGTCGAGAAGGGCCACGTTCCTGCAGGAGCACGGCGTGCCGGAGCTGCTCGCGCCGGCGGGCGGCCCCGACCCGTTCAACGCCGCGCTCGCGGCCGGAGCCGACGCCATCTACTGCGGCCTGGGCAACGACTTCAACGCCCGCCGCGGCGCGCGCAACTTTGACGACGAGACCTTCGCAGCCGCGTGCCGGCGCGCGCACCTGGCCGGCGCGCGCGTCTACGTGACCGTGAACGTGGCCGTCTCCACCGCCGAGCTGCCGCGCGTGCTGGGGCTCGTGGCCCACGCCTGGGAGCTCGGCGCCGACGCCTTCATCATCCAGGACTGGGGGCTTCTCGCCGAGGTCCGCCGGCGGTGGCCCGAGGTCGAGACCCACGTCTCCACGCAGGCCAACGTCCACGACGCGCGCGGCGTGGCGTGGTGCCGCGACGTGTGGGGCGTCGACCGCGTGACGCTGTCGCGCGAGCTCTCACTGTCCGAGATGGCGCGCATCGCCGAGGAGGGCGTGGAGCTGGAGTGCTTCGGCCACGGCGCCCTGTGCTTCTGCTACTCGGGCGTGTGCCTGATGAGCTCGCTGGGCGGCGCGCGCTCGGCCAACCGCGGCCTCTGCGCGCAGCCCTGCCGGCTGCCGTACGACCTCGTGGACGAGGACGGCCGGGTCATGGAGGTCCCCGGCGTCGCCACGCAGGGGCTTCCCGAGAAGAACCGCGGCGTGGGCGGCACGCGGCTGCTCTGCCCCAAGGACTACTGCACGGTGGACCACCTCGCCGAGCTGCGCGACGCGGGCGTGGGCTCGATCAAGGTCGAGGGGCGCATGAAGGCGCCCGACTACGTGCTCAGCGTGGTGGGCGCGTACCGCGACGCGCTCGACGCGCTGGCCGCGGGCTCCGACGACGCGTCCGCGGTCGAGGCGCGCCACCGCCGGCTGCGGCGCGCGTTCAACCGCGACTTCACCGACGGCTACCTCTACGGCCGCTCGGGCAACGAGATGATGAGCTACGAGCGCTCCAACAACCGCGGCGAGGTCGTGGGCGAGGTCGAGGGCTCGCGCGCGCTGGAGGACGCGCTCGTGCGGCGCGGCGGCGGCAACGGCGGCCGCGAGCGCATGCGGCGCCGGACGCGCGCCGACGTGACCGTGCGGCTCAGCGCCCCGGTGGGCGAGGGCGACCTGCTGGAGCTGCGGCCGATCGATGACCCCACGCAGTTTCTGACCGTGAACGCGCCGGCGGACGCCGCGGCGGGCGAGAGGATCGTCTGCCGGGCCTCGCGCCCGATGCCGGCCGGGTCGGTCGTGCGCGTGATCCGCTCCCAGCGCGCGCTCGCCGCGGCCGCGCGTCTCGCCGACAAGGACGTGGTGCGCCGCCGCGCGGTGGACGTGCGGGTGGTGGCGCGGATTGGCGAGCCGTTTGAGGTGGAGCTCGCGTGCGCCGACGGTGCGGCCTCCGCGCGGGCGACGGGCTTCGTGGTGGAGGCGGCGCGCACGCGCCCCGTTTCCGCCGAGGACCTCGTGGAGCACGTGGGGCGCATGGGGCAGAGCCCGTTCGAACCCGTGAGCTGGGACGTCGAGCTGGATGCCGGCTGCGGCATGAGCTTCTCGGCGGTGCACAGGGTGCGCGCCGAGGCGTGCGCGCGCCTGGAGGAGGCGCTGCTCGTGCCGTATGCGGGACGTGAGACATTGGGGACAGGTTCCTTTGTCTCATCGTCCGATGAGACAAAGGAACCTGTCCCCACCGTCTCGCCCGAGGTGTGCGCGCTCGCGTGCGAGCCTGAGGTCGCCGAGGCCGCGCTCGCCGCCGGCGCGACGCGCGTCTACGTGCCCGCCGACGAGCTCGCGCGCGGCACGTGGCCCGAGGGCATGGTCCCCTGGCTGGACGAGGTCTGCCGCGAGGGCGACCACGAGCGTCTGGACCCGTGGGTGCGCCCCGGCATGCCGTGCGCGGTGGGCAACGTGTCCGAGCTGGCCCTGGCCGCCGAGCGCGGGGCGGCCGCCGAGGTGCGCTCGTGCATCCCCGTGCACAACGAGTCCTGCCTCGCGGCGCTGGAGGCCGCCGGGGCCGCCGGCGTGTGGCTCTCGCCCGAGCTCACGCTCGAGGAGGTCTGCGCCCTCGCGCGCGCGGCCACGGTGCCGGTGGGCCTCGCCGTCTTCGGTCGCGAGCGCGTGATGACGAGCGAGCACTGCGTGCTCCAGGCGCTCGGGCGCTGCGTGCACGACTGCGAGCGCTGCGAGCTGCGTCGCCGCCGGCTCTCGCTGCGCGACATCGACGGCAACCTGCTGCCGGTCCGCACCGACCTCAACGGCCGCTCGCGCATCTGGTGCGCCCGCCCGCTCGACGCCACGCCGCAGACCGCCGAGCTTCTCGCCGCGGGCGTCTCGCGCCTCATGGTGGACGCGCAGCTCATGAGCGCCCCCGAGGCGGCCTTCGCCGTCGGGCGCGCGGTGCGCGCCGTGGAGGCGGCCCGCTTCGGGCGCCGCCCCGCCCCGCGCGCGCAGGGCGCCACGTCGGGTCACCTCTTCCTGGGCATTGGGTAACATGTCTTGAGGCACACGCGTCTGACGCGCGGGACCGCCGCGACTCGGCGGCCCGCCCAGAAAGGAACTCCCATGGCTGTTGATCGCGACCTCCTCAACGCAACCATCGACGTCATCCGCCAGAGCCTCCAGGCCGACGGCGGCGACGTCGCGCTCATCGACTGCACCGACGACGGCGTGGTCACCCTCGAGATGCAGGGCGCCTGCGCGGGCTGCCCGCTCTCGAGCCTCGACATGTCCGAGGGCATCGAGCGCATCCTCAAGGAGCACGTGCCCGGTGTGACGCGCGTCCAGCCCGCGGCGTTCTAAGCGGGCGAGAGGGGCATGTTTCTGAACGAGTTCTATCACGCGCTCGACCCGGTGGCCTTCTCGATCGGTCCGGTGTCGGTGCGGTGGTACGCCTTGGCCTATCTCGCCGGCTTCGTGTGCGCCGGGGTGGTGATGTGGCGCACGCAGCGGCGCTGGGGCCTGGGGCTTACGATCGACGACCTGCTGTCGGTGGTCCTCGGCGTGGTCTTTGGCGTGATCATCGGTGCACGGCTGTTCTACGTGCTCTTCTACGGCGACGGCTACTACTTCTCCCACCCGCTCGAGATCGTCATGCTCAACCACGGCGGGATGAGCTTCCATGGCGGGTTCATCGGAGCCGTGGTGGGCGGCGCGCTCGTGTGCCGTCGCTACGGCATCTCGGTGGCCACGATGTGTGACCTGGGCGTCATCGGGGCGCCGATCGGCCTGTTCTTTGGCCGCTGCGCCAACTTCGTCAACGGCGAGCTCTGGGGCAAGCCGACCGACCTGCCCTGGGGCGTCATGTTTGAGACGGGCGGCAACGTGTACCGTCACCCCTCGCAGCTCTACGAGGCGCTGCTCGAGGGGCTCGTGATCTTCCTGGTGCTCTATGCGCTCTCGCGGCGCGTGCCGCCCCGTCCGCAGGGGACCTTCGTGGGCACCTTTCTCGTGCTGTATGGCGTGTTCCGCTTCCTCATCGAGTTCGTCCGCGTGCCCGACGCCCAGCTCGGCTACCTCCTTGGGCCCATCACGATGGGTCAGCTGCTGAGCCTGCCGTTCGCCATCGCGGGCGTGGTGCTGCTCGTGCTCGCGCACCGGGCGCGGCGACCGCAGGTCGGCTACCTGGACGGCGCGCCGCGCGAGGCGTAGGCGCGCTCCGCGCGGCCCTTCTCGCCCCTACGCGCTGGCTGTGGTGGCGGCGTCCGGCACGCGGGCCGTGTCCTCGGGCGTGATCGTCATGGACTGGAAGCGGTGCGCCATGTAGGCGTCGTCGAAGTGGTCGGCGTAGAACTCCTCGACCGGCGAGCTCGGCTGGATGCCGCTCTCGCGCTCGTACCAGCACTCGAGCGACTGCAGCGTCATGATGCCGTTGACGAGCATGAGCGCGGCGCACACGGCGGTCACCGAGTAGCGCGCCTTCCAGGGGATGAGGTTGATGAGCCTGAGCAGCCACGGCAGGCAGAGCTTGATCCACACAAAGCCGAGCGCGCCCCACATGCACATGAACAGCGCGCTCGTGCGGCCCTGGAAGACCACGGCGATGGGGTCGGGGAAGAGCCCGAAGATCGTGGAGCCCGAGTAGTCCCAGGCCACGGCGCCAAACGCCGTCTGCATGAACCACGAGACCGCGGCCTCGAAGAGTCCGCCGATCACGGCGGACACCAGGAAGATGATCACGGGGTTGGCCCTGTAGAAGCGGTTGAGCGCGATGGTCATGAGCACGGCGCCGAACCCGTAGATGGGCGAGAAGGGCCCGAAGAGCATGCCGGCGCGGTCCTGGTAGACGCCCGGGTCCACGACGACCATGTGATAGACGGTCTCGATGACGAGCCCGAGGAAGCAGCAGACCACGAAGACCCAGAACAGGTTGAAAAAGTCGAGCTCGATGAAGCCGCGGTCGCCCTTGGCGCGCCCGAGCGTGCCGGCCTCGGCCGCCTCCTCGGTCTCCAGGTCGCGCAGCCTGCGCTGGAGGCGGCGCTCGGAGATCAGCGTGGGGTCGATCGTGGAGGCGATGACGATCAGGATGATCAGCTGCACGAGCCCGGACAGGAGGTTCTCGCCAAAGCCGTGCAGCATGATCTCGACGATCATCTCGACGACCTCGACCGCGATGAGGCCGTAGGCGAGCTGCGCCACGTGGCGGCGCTTGTTGTGACGCATGAGCAGGCCGAACACCACGAAGAGCGCCGCGCTTCCAAAGAGCAGCACGATCTGGACGATCGTGAGAATCAGGGTCAACGTGACGTTGTGGCTGCGCTCGACCTCGATGGCGCCCGTGGCGAGCGCGAAGGTGAGAAACGCGCCCAGCAGCAGCACGAGAACGCCGGCCGCGAGGCACAGGGTTCCGTAGACGCGCAGGATGAGCGGGATCTTCTTGGTCTCGGTGGGGACGACGGGCTCGTTCACCGGTGCCTCCTTTGACGAAATTTGATACCAACATCGTAGCCGATGCGTGCCTGGTGCGGTGCGGGGGCGGGGCACAATCTCCGGTCCTCCTCCCACCCGTTCTCGCTCTGGGGCAATGACCAGATTCCCGGCATTTGTGTTTTTGCGGGGGTGCGGACATATTCTTGGACACTACGCGGCGAGCCCCAGGTCCCTCCGGTACTGGTCGGGGCTCCTCCAGCCGAGCGAGCG